>NZ_VRVA01000002.1:0-210852 GCF_008039945.1 Methylobacterium sp. WL64 | reverse complement strand
CCGAGATCCACACCGCGGGCCGGTGGCCGTCCATCATCTTCCGCACCACGATGGCGCCCCGCGTCGGCGAGGCCGTGTGCACCACCGCGTCGGCCGCGTGGAACACCCAGTGGTAGGCGTTGCTGCCCTCGATCCGGACGCCCGTCTCGTCAGAGGCGACCACTGCGGCCCGGCGCAGGGCGGACACGGCGGCCTCGCGACCGGAGCGGAAGCGCCTTTGCGCGCGCTGAAGCAGGTTCATCAGCCCGCCCTGGCTGAGGGTGAGACCGAACAGGTTCGACAAGGCCGCCTGCAACCGCTCGTAGGACAGCGCCTGAAAGGTCTTGAGATACGTCGCCACCGCATGCAGCCGCGGGCCGAACGGCGTGCCACGCGCCGCCTCCGGCACCGGCGCGACCACCCGCGTCCCGCAGGTCGGGCACTGCACGACTAGTCGCCGATGGTGAGTGATGATCGGCGCCACCTCCGGCAACTCGATCCGCTCGGAGACACTCACGATCTCGGCAGGGAGGGCCCCGTGCAGGGCGCCACTGCAGCACAAGCAGCGGTCGGGACGATGCTCGACGACCGCGTCGGGATCGTCGCTGATCGCCCGGCTATGGCCTTCGTGCCCGGGCTTGGCCCCGCCGGGTTTGGATTGCTCCCGCCGCTCCTTGCGGTCAGTCGCTGGCGGCTTCGAGGAGGTGCGCGAGGTTTTATCCGGACGCTGCAGCCGCAGCACCAGTTCGATCAACTCCTCGCGGCTCAGCCGCTCAAGATCGGTACGAACCATCCCACGAGGGAATCAGCGAAACCCAACCCGCGCAAGGGGGTGGGTAATTACGTTTGAAAGCATTGCGTGGAACCGCTTTACGCCATCACGTCATCATGTCTGGGACGGTTTGGTCGGGGCGTCGTCGGTGCTCTGAATGGAGGTCTGAGGATGAGGCGGCTTGACCTGACGGTTGCGGAACGGGTGGTGATCGAACCGCTTCTGCCGATAAGCGTACGCGGTAAGGGGCGTGTGGACGACCGGGGAGAGATCAACGGGATCGTCTGGCGGCTGCGCACGGGCTCGGCCCGAGCCGACCTCCCGGCGCGCCACGGCCCGCACACGATCTGCGGCAACCGTTTCCACCGCTGGCGCAAGAGCGGGGCTTGGCATCGACGCCTAAGTCTAGCAATCCCGATACACGATCGCCCATACTTTTTCACCGTTGACGTCATAGAGGCGGCACACGCGGCGACGCTCCAAGCGGAGGTACAACGACAAGATCGTCAGACTCGAGTTTTCACCCGTTAGAGTGAAGAAGCAATCACGCGGCGACAATTTTGCCGTACATTAAGACGACTACAGTGATCAAGTTACGCTCCCATCCCAACTCGAGAAAGCGATGTTACATCGAGTGCACTTGAATCAACACCGTTGAATATCACAAGCTATTTTTCTGAATACAATGAAAAGAAATGCGTATCTGATTTTCCGAAGTCATAAGTTGAATGCGTACGCAGCATGATAAAACACTCACATCATCAGAAGTGAGCGTTTTACGTTAATCTCATTATCAGCGCCTTGGGTCGTCCATCCAACGGCGCACGCCGCGTGTCATCCCGATCCAATGCACCCGCGACCATGCCATCACCATCTCACCCCACCGCGCGCGAAGCCTCGCGCACTTGGCGGGTGGCGCGATCAACCTGCTCGCTGGCCTGGGCGATCGTGTCCATGCCGGCCGCGATGGTCGAGACCCCATGGGAGACCGTCTGCATGCTGCCGGACATCTCGCGTGTGACCGCGGATTGCTCCTCCACGGCCGCGGCGATGGTCGAGGAGACGTCGCTCAGGGTCCGGATCGTGCCCTGGATGGTGTCGATCGCGCCCACCGCTTCACGGGTGGCTGATTGGGCGGCAGCGATCTGACCGCGGATCTGGTCCGTGGCGCGACCCGTCTGTTCGGCGAGAGCCTTGACCTCGGAGGCGACCACCGCGAAGCCGCGGCCGGCCTCGCCGGCTCGCGCCGCCTCGATGGTCGCGTTGAGTGCGAGGAGGTTCGTCTGCGCGGCGATGCCGGCGATGAGCCCGACCACGTCGCCGATCTGCGTGGCCTGATCGCTCAAGCCGGCGACGATGCTACCGGTCTGCTGCGTCTGGGTCACGGCCTGGCCGGCCATCGACGCCGCATGGCTCACCTGCTGGCTAATCTCGCTGACCGAGATCGAAAGTTGCTCGGCGCCGGACGCCATGGCCTGGATATCGACGGATACGCGGCCGGCAGTGGCGGCCGCGGTACCGCTTTGCCGCGTGACGTCCTCGACGGCTCGGCCGATCGCGTCGAGGTCGGCACCGATCGCCTGCTGGGCCTCGGCGCGGCGCTGACGCTCTCGGACGTGCGCGGTGATGTCGGTGGCGAACTTGACGACCTTGACCGG
The DNA here is from genome assembly GCF_008039945.1 of Methylobacterium sp. WL64. Classification (NCBI taxonomy): domain Bacteria; kingdom Pseudomonadati; phylum Pseudomonadota; class Alphaproteobacteria; order Hyphomicrobiales; family Methylobacteriaceae; genus Methylobacterium; species Methylobacterium sp. WL64. The sequence continues at coordinate 208,443 of NZ_VRVA01000002.1, read as the reverse complement.
TCGTCCACTCGCATCGTTGATCGGGTTGTAGGTCGCCTGGATCCAGACCTCGCGGCCGCCCTTGCCGATCCGGCGGTACTCGGCAGATTGGAACTCGCCGTCCGCCAGCGCTGCCCAGAAAGCGCGATAGGCCTCGCTCGACCGTTCCACGTCGGTGACGAACAGCCCGTGGTGGCGTCCGACGATCTCGTCGAGCCGGTACCCAACGGCGTCCAGGAAATTCTGGTTTGCGCTCAGGATCGTCCCATCGAGCGAGAAGGCGATCACCGCCTGCGACCGGTGAAGGGCGGCGATCTGGCCGTCGAGGTCGAGGGCGCGCAATTTCTGCGACGTGATGTCGGTGGCGAACTTGACGATCTTGGTCGGCCTGCCGGCACGATCGAGCACCGGGTTGTAGCTCGCCTGGATCCAGACCTCGCGGCCGCCCTTGGCGATACGCTTGTATTCCGCGGTCTGGTAGGTGCCGAGCCGCAGCTTATCCCAGAACAGGCGATAGGCCTCGCCCTCGCGCTCCGCGGGGTCGACGAACAGACCATGGTGGCGACCGCGGATCTCCGCGAGGGAGTAATCCATCACCGCCAGGAAATTCGCGTTGGCATCCAGAATGGTGCCGTCCAAGGCGAATTCGATCGTCGCGAGCGACCGGCTCAGGGCCGCCAGTTTGGCGTCCCGGTCGCGCGCGCCCACCAAGCGATTGAACATGATGTCCTCCGGAAGCTCTGACGGGATGCGCGGCGCGTTCGCGCCGGGCGTCGCGGTTTTTCTTCAGGCGGCTGTATCAAGAGCGTATTGACTGCAGGTTAAACGGTCGAACGCGAAATAAACGGCGCCTGCTCGGCGTGCATGCGGCGTCCAACTCAGAGTTTTTAGGGGCGCACGCAGGGGTTGCATGCGTAAATGTCACCGCTTGATCTATGATACGTCTCTCTGCCGAGCTCCGTCGATAGTTATACACTCGGTCGTAGTCGATCGGTACACCTGCCGCGCATCGGGCACGATCGCTTCGGCCACCCCGCGGTCATTCGGACCGCGATGCCCCTTCGTTGCCGAGACATCCCCAACGACGCGAAATATCGCGGATTCATCCGACCGGGCCGCGCATCTTCGGGCGCGCCCGGTCGGTCGGACCTGTCTGGCTCACGCGGTTCTGCAACGTCTCCGTGCATTGCACGCGTACCCGTCGCTCACTGCAGGGCCGTTACGATCGCGAGGATTTGAGAGGCGCGCATCGCTGGATCGGCCCAGCCGTTCCGAAACGAAGCAAAGGACGCCCGCTCAGCCGGTTCGGCCGATCGTGGCTTCGATCCGGCCGGAGGGCTCGTCCGTGGGAAGGAACACCGTTCCGGGATTGTCCAATCCGAACGGACTGAGATCGATCGGCACGTAGTGCTTGTTCGGCATCACGAAGGCGATCTCGGCCACCTCCGGAACCGCTTCGAGCGCAGCCTCGCCCATCCGATACATGCTGTCCTGCACGCCGCGGCTGTAACTCGTCCCGAACACCGTCAGCAGCGTCGAGAGGATCCGCGCGTTCGCGACCTCGTGATCCGCCGGAGCCGACGACCAGGTCCAGGTCGCATCCATGCTTGTGGCGGCGATACGGTCGGTGGCGTCCGGCAAGGTGCGGTAACCGTCTGCGACGAAGCCGGTCCAACCGGATTGCGTGGTCTTCATGAAGGTGTAGCCGCGCAAGCCCGACGACAGGATCGACCCGGACCGGTCGGCGTGGAGCCCGACGAAGCCGAAGCCGTTGCCGTCGCGGGTAAAGGTATGGCCGTGCGGTATTCCTGCGATGACATGGCGGAGCCAGCGAGTCTCCTCGGCCTCGATCGCCACAGCCTCGACCTGAGGGTAGGTCGCGAGCAGGACCTGCGCCACGGCAGCCACGAAGGCTTCCGCATTCAGGGACGGGTTCTTGACCGCCGTCACGTTGACGATGTTCTTCACGCTGTCCGTGGCGATGCAGGCCCGGTTGTCGCCCCGTGTCCAGGCGTCCTCGAATCGCCCGGTCAGGATCACGGACAGCGTCAGCTCCCGCGGCACATGGTGGTCGCCGGACCGGGTCAGCCGCAGGACACGGACCCGATCCTTGCCATACCGCGATGCTGTCAGAGCCATGATGATCTCCGAGAGGATGTTCGAAGCGTGAGCTTAGGACCGGAGGCGCCGTATCTCTACCGAGTCCCTTGACCGACTCGGCACATCGGCCGGCATATGGTGCGGTCGAGCGGCATCGGCGCGACCCACGGACATGGAGGGCGTGTGGACCTCAACACGATCGAGACCGTCCTCCGCCCGAACGCGCGCGCCGAGCTGCCGAATTGGCAGGATGGCGACGCCTGTCTGGCCGGTGGAACCTGGCTGTTCTCGGAGCCGCAGCCGACGACGCGGCGTCTCATCGACCTGACATCGCTCGGCTGGACGCCGCATACCGTTGGTTCCGACGGCGTGACGCTGGCGGCGACCTGCACCATCGCCCAGCTCGACCGGCTGGAACTTCCGGCGAACTGGATTGCGGCTCCCCTGGTCGGGCAATGCTGCCGGGCCCTGCTGGGGTCGTTCAAGATCTGGAACGTCGCGACGGTCGGCGGCAACCTGTGCATGGCGCTGCCCGCCGGGCCCATGACCGCGCTGGCCGCCGCTCTCGAGGCGACCTGCGTGGTCTGGGCGCCGGACGGTGGCGAGCATCGTCTGCCGGTCACGGAGTTCGTCCTCGGGCCGCAGCGGAATGCCCTGCAGCCGGGGGAGATCCTGCGCAACGTGATCATTCCGGCCGTGGCTCTGATGCGCCGGACCGCGTTCCGGCGCATCAGCCTGAGCCCGAACGGCCGTTCCGGGGCGCTGCTGATCGGAACCAGGGGATCCGACGGCGCCTTCGCGCTCACCGTCACCGCCTCGATCCGCCGACCCCTGCGCCTCACCTTCGCCGGCCTGCCGGATAGCCGGCAGCTTGCACGGGCGCTTGATGCCGCGATCCCGGACGACCTCTGGTACGACGACGTCCACGGCCGACCGGATTGGCGCGCGCACATGACCCGCCACCTCGCGGAGGAAATCCGCGACGCGCTGGCCGACGAGGCTGCGGCATGAGATTCACCGTCAACGGCCACGCGCATGCCGGCGAGCCGCGACCCGGCCAGTGCCTGCGCACCTACCTGCGCGAGTCCGGCTGGTACGGCGTCAGGAAGGGGTGTGACGCCGGCGATTGCGGCGCCTGCACGGTCCATCTCGATGGCGAGCCGGTGCATAGCTGCCTGGTCCCGGCCTTCCGCGCGGAGGACCGCAGCGTCACCACCATCGAGGGTCTAGCCGGTCCCTGCCGTCCCGGCGATTCAACGCCCGACGCGATCCATCCGGTGCAGGCCGCGTTCCTCGCGGCCCAAGGCTTCCAGTGCGGTTTCTGCACGTCGGGCATGATCATGACCGCCGCGACCCTGAACCAGGGGCAGAAGCAGGACCTTGGCACGGCCCTGAAAGGGAACCTGTGCCGCTGCACCGGATACCGTGCCATCCGGGATGCCATCGGCGGGATCGCCCATCGCGATGTCGCCGGGGAGGAGGACCCGATCGGCCGGAACCTGCCCGCCCCGGCTGCGCCCCTGGTGGTGACCGGGCAGGCGCGCTTCACCCTCGACGCGCCGCCGGAGGGCGCGCTGCACATAAAGGTACTCCGCTCGCCGCACGCCCATGCCCGCATCGTCGCGATCGACACCGCGGAAGCAAGCGCCGTCCCGGGGGTCGTCGTGGTGCTGACCCACGCGGATGCGCCGCAGCAGGCGTTCTCCACTGGCCGCCACGAAGACCCGCGCGACGACGCCGCCGACACGCGGGTCCTCGATTCGGTGATGCGGTTCGTCGGCCAGCGGGTCGCGGCGGTCGTGGCCGAAACCGAGGCCGCCGCGGAGGCCGGCTGCCGGGCTCTGCACGTTACCTACGAACTGCGACCGGCCCTCCTCGATCCCGCCCTGGCCCTCGCCGGGGATGCCCCGATCATCCACGATCCGGGGGACCGGCCCGGCGCCGACGCGCCTCCGTTGGCGCGCCATCCGAACCTGGCTGCGGAGGTGCATGGCCAGATCGGTGACGTGGATGCGGGCTTCGCCGAGGCCGATGTCGTCTATGCGGAGACGTTCCGATCACAACGGGTCCAGCACGTCGCCCTGGAGACGCACGGCACCGTCGGGTGGCGCGACCCCGATGGGCGCCTGACGCTGCGCACCAGCAGCCAGGTGCCATTCCTGACCCGCGACGCCCTATGCGACCTGTTCGGACTCGAACGGAACACGGTGCGGGTGCTGTGCGGCCGGGTCGGCGGCGGTTTCGGTGGCAAGCAGGAGATGCTGACCGAGGATCTGGTCACGCTCGCGATCCTGCGCACCGGCCGGCCAGTGGTTTGGGAGCTGACCCGCGAGGAGCAGTTCATCGCGACCACCACCCGCCACCCGATGCAGGTCGCCGTGAAGGTCGGCGCCCGCCGGGACGGGCGGCTCACGGCGATCAGCCTCGACGTGCTCTCCGATACCGGCGCCTACGGCAACCATGCCGGCGGCGTGATCCACCACGGCTGCAACGAGGTGCTGGCCGCCTATACCTGCCCGAACAAGCGGGTCGACGGCCGTGCCGTCTTCACCAACACGGTGCCGTCGGGCGCCTTCCGGGGCTACGGGCTGAGCCAGACGATCTTCGCCGTCGAATCGGCCCTCGACGAAGTCGCCCGCTTGCTCGGGATCGACCCGTTCGCGTTGCGCCGGATCAACGCCGTCCGTCCGGGCGACCCGATGGTGTCGAATAGCCTGGAGCCGCACGACGTGGTCTTCGGCAGCTACGGACTCGACCAATGCCTCGATCGTGCTGAGGAGGCACTGCGCGCCGATCCGGGGCCGGAACCCGAGCCCGGCTGGCGGGCCGGCACCGGCATGGCGATGGCCATGATCGACACGATCCCGCCCCGCGGCCACCATGCCGACGCGCGGGTGAGCCTGGACCCGGACGGCAGGTTCACCGTGCGGATCGGCACGGCCGAGTTCGGCAACGGCACCGCCACGGTCCATCGCCAGATCGCGGCCTCGGCCCTCTGCACTGCCCCCGACCGCGTCCGGATCGCGGGCGCCGATACCGACGCCGTCGACCACGACACCGGCGCCTACGGAAGCACCGGCACCGTGGTCGCCGGCTTCGCGGTGCTCCGCGCGGCTGAGGCGCTGGCGGTGATGATCCGGGCGCGCGCGGCCGAGATGTCCGGTACGGAGGTCGACGCATGCCGGCTGGACAGAGACGCCGTGGCGGTACCGGGCGGCTCCATCCCGCTCATGAGGATCGGGCCCCTCGAGGCTCGCGGCCGGGCCGATGGCAGCCCCCGTTCGGTGGCGTTCAACGTGCAAGCTTTCCGGGTGGCGGTCCACCCGATGAGCGGTGAAGTCCGCATTCTTCGGAGCGTCCACGCCGCCGACGCGGGCCGGGTGATCAATCCGATGCAATGTCGCGGGCAGGTCGAGGGCGGGATCGCGCAGGCGATCGGCGCTGCCCTGTACGAGGATTTCTCCATCGACGCCTGGGGCCGGGTCGCCACCCGGACGCTGCGCGACTACCACATCCCGGCCTGCGCCGACGTTCCGGATACGCAAGTGCTGTTCGCCGAGACCCACGACAGCGTCGGGCCGCTCGGCGCGAAGTCGATGAGCGAGTCGCCCTTCAATCCGGTTGCGGCGGCTCTCAGCAACGCGATCCGCGACGCCACCGGGGCCCGGCTCACCGCGACACCCTTCGCGCCCGACAGGATCTTCCGCGCCACGATGACCGGCTGCGGCGGGGAGGGGTGATGGACGGCGTGCGCAAGGTGGCGATCCCGGCGCCCGGGCGGCCCGGCTTCCTGGAGCGCCGGTTCCGGCTCGCAGAGCACGGGACCACCGTGCGTACGGAGCTGCTCGCCGGCCTGACCACCTTCCTGACGATGGCCTACATCGTGTTCATCAATCCCAGCATCCTGGCCGATGCCGGCATGCCCAAGGGCGCGGTGTTCGTGGCGACCTGCCTGGTCGCGGCGCTCGGCTCGCTGGTGATGGGCCTGTACGCCAACTACCCGATCGCCCTGGCGCCCGGGATGGGGCTCAACGCCTACTTCGCCTACGTGGTCGTGCTCGGCATGGGCTTCACCTGGCAGGCGGCGCTGGGCGCGGTGTTCATTTCCGGCCTCTGCTTCCTGGCCGTCACCCTGACGGGCCTCCGGGCGATCATCGTCGACGGCATCCCGCGCTCGATGCGGATCGCCCTCACGGTCGGGATCGGGTTGTTCCTGGCCGTCATCGCGCTCAAGAACGCCGGCATCGTGGCCGCCAGCCCGGCGACGTTCGTGACCCTCGGCGACCTGCACAAGCCGAGCACGATGCTGGCGGTGATCGGCTTTCTGATCGTCGCCGCGTTGTCGGCCCGGAAGGTGAGGGCGGCGCTCCTCACAAGCATCCTGACGGTCACGGTGCTGAGTTTCCTGGTCGCCGGCAACACGTTCCAGGGTGTCGTCTCGATGCCGCCCGCGATCGCCCCGACCCTGTTCGCGCTCGACCTCTCCGGCGCCGTGTCGGGCGGCCTGCTGCATGTCGTCCTGGTGCTGTTCCTGGTCGAGCTGTTCGATGCCACGGGCACCCTGATGGGAGTGGCGAGCCGTGCCGGATTGCTCACCAACGGCCGGATGCAACGCCTCGACCGCGCACTCCTGGCCGATTCCACCGCGATCTTCGTGGGCTCGCTCCTCGGCACGTCGAGCACCACCGCCTACCTGGAAAGCGCCTCCGGGGTGGCCGAGGGCGGACGCACCGGCCTGACCGCCGCCACCGTGGCCGTGCTGTTCCTGGCTTGCCTGTTCTTCGCCCCGCTGGCCGGCGCGGTCCCGCCCTACGCCACTGCGCCGGCCCTGTTCTACGTCGCCTGCCTGATGCTCCGTGAGTTGGTCGACCTCGCCTGGGACGATTCAACCGAGGTGATTCCCGCCTGCGTGACCGCGCTGCTCATGCCGTTCACCTACTCGATCGCCACGGGCGTCGCCTTCGGCTTCATCACCTACGCCGCGCTGAAGTTGCTCACCGGCCGCGCGCGCGAGGTGAAGCCGGTGGTGTGGGTGATCGCAGCGCTATTCCTGTTCAAGTTCTTTGAGACCGGCAGCGCGCATTGAAAACGTGCCGAGGAAAAAGACCGATCATAAGCGCGTGGCCGCCGACTAAACCGTCGCGAGATCGACGGTTTCGCTCATGCCTTCGAGATGGTGTCGTGAAAAGGCCCGGCTTCATCGACCCGGATTGCAACGCCGAAGTCGCAGTTTGGCCCCGGGAAAAGTTCGGCGGACCAGTCGCCCTCGTTTTGCTGACCGTGCCCCGCCTGCCGCCGACAGGGGGTGCCCTGCACATCACTGGCCGGATGGTGCTTCCGACCTCGGCATCGCCGAGTTTGTTCCGCGCGCCTTTGGAAAACACTCCGGGCGGATGGACAAACCGGTCCGCCGCCCGGTGTGAAGCGGAATCGCGAACAGGCGTAGGACGGTACAGGCTCCGCGCACGGGCCTGACGGCCATGAGCTGTCCCTCGCTGGACGTCGCCTCCTGCACCACAGCTTCTGATGCGAGGCAGCTGCAGGCGAGGGTGCGAGTCATCTGCTCCAGGCGACGCGCCACGTTGACGGTGTCGCCGACCGCGGTGAACTCGACGCGTTCCGCCCCGATGGCGCCGACGAAAACCGGACCGCGGTGCAGTCCGATGCCGATGCGGACCGGCGGCAGACCCGTCTGCTCCCGTTCGCGGCTCCACTCCGACATGGCAGCAGCAAGCGCGCGGGCCGCCGCGACGGCGCGATCGGCATCCTCGGGCGCTGCATCCTCGGGCGCTGCTTGCGGCACGCCGAACACGGCCATGACCTCGTCGCCGACAAACTTGTCGACAAGGCCGCCCGCCGCCTCGATCGCCCGCGCGGCGCGGACCCGAAAGTCGGCGAGGAACGCTGCGACATCCCCAGGCGGCATAGTTTCGCAGAGATCGGTAAAACCGCAGATGTCGGCAAACAGCACCGTTGCCTCCTGCTCCCAACCGGCGCGCAGAGCGTTGGAATCGGTCTCGGCAACCCATCGGGCGACTGCAGGGGCGGCCAAGCGTGCGAGGTTGTCCCGTTGCTGCATCACCGTGCGGGCTGCGGAGCGCAGGCGCTGAACGCGCAGCGCGAGACACGTGGCGGCAAGCCCGGCGACGCCGAGCGCGACGGGTTCAGGCGCGGTCGCGGACGCCAGCCCCAGAACCAGTGGTATCGGCGCCACGGCGAGGAGCGGACCGTCCCATGCTGCGGCGGCAGTCCAGCCTCGGCGGAGGCTCTCGGCCCACTCAGCCCCCCGCCGCGCGGGACCCAGCCGGGACAAGGTGTCCACCCTCACGGCGGAAGTTTCCGAAAGGAACATCGCCGGCATCAGCATCCCGAGCAGACGCGGCTGATGACGCGCTGTGCCCTGAGATGCTCACGCTCGACAGCGGGAGAACGCCAGTCCCGGCTCGTTCGGGACGAAAGGGGGACAGTGGTCGCGGCGAGGCTCGGCACGTCGGGCTGCGTGAAGCGCGGGGCCGGCTGCGATCGTACGGCGGTCGGGACCGCCAGGGGCAAGAGAAGGGCTGCAATCGCCGCGCCCGCCGTGATTCTGGTCCGATGAGCGATCATGGTTTCGTACTCCCGACAGTGAGGCATCAGGAGTGCGGCAGCTATCTTACGCCACGATTTCTTCGATCTGAATACTTATGACAGTGGAAATACGTAAAAACAGTTCCCGTCGCACGTACGCGCCGTAATCGATTTCGATTGTATTCGATTAGCATGTGCAAACACGCATGACCGCACCCAGTCCGGTGGGTCAGGTGCGGTCGGACGCACCGTTGGAACGTCAGCCCGTCCCGCGGCAGCTCTCTGCGAGATCCAGTGTTCGATCCGGCGGCTCCGCGCACTCGGCCGCCGTCGTCCGTGATCACGGGCAGATTGTCGGGCTCACCGGCGCCGACGGTTCAAGCGGGATGCGTCAGGACAAGTCGAGCCCGACAGGACCACAACGTTGTGGCCACCGTCGACCAACAGGCGGGCGATACGCGAAATCGGATTGGAACGCCCCGCGGCTGGCTTCGCGCGAAGAAAAACCTTCGTCGGGCGCCCTTTGCGCGCCGGGAAGACGGCTGCCGTGCTGTCGCGACGGCAACCAGGAGCGAGGCCGAGGGCGGTCTGTCGGGGCGCAGCTGCGGAACGCGATCGACGCGGTTGCGCCTACCGTGGACGGCGGAGGCGGTAGGCCGCGCTAGGCGGCAACCCTCAGCGCATCGATGCGGCGGATACCGCTGTGGCCCTGAAGGACCGGCATCGCCCCGGTCATACGCAAGCGTGGGGCTAGGCGCGTCAGGGCGCCCAGGCCCTCTTCCAGTTCGATCCGCGCCAGGGCCTCGCCGATGCACCGGTGTGCGCCACCGCCGAAGACCGGATGCAGGCGTGGTAGGTCGGTGCGCCGGGTGTCGAACGTGTCGGGATGTGCGTAGACAGCCTCGTCCCGCAACGCCGACAGCGTCGAGAGCAGGATCAGGCTTCCGGCCGGCACGACATACCCGTCGAGGCGGATCTCCTCTCGGGCGACCCGCCCGGCGGACCCGACGCTCGGCTCGTAGCGCAAGGATTCCGCCACCGCGGCGGGGATCAGGCTGGGATCTCCGCGCACCGCCGCCCATTGCTCCGGATGTTGCAGCAGCAGCGCCACCTGCATGGCGCCGGCGACACGGGTCGTATCAGTGCCGCCGATGATCATCTGCACGAGTTGAACGATCACCTCCTCGGGGGTGAGTTCACCCGCCGCCTCGGCTTCCGCGAGGAAACGCGTCAGGAAATCGTCCCGGGGCGCCGACCGGCGCGCCTCGAGAAGGGCCTGCACATAATCGTGAAGCGCGACCGCGGCCGCCTCGAGTTCCGGGATGTCTTCAGGTCCGAAGGTAAAGCTCAGCACCCGTGAGACTTCATAGGCGAGATGCGTGAAATGGGGGATGTCTTCACGCGGCAGGCCGAGGATTTCGGCGATGGTTTGGGCCGGGATCAGGGCGGAGTAACGCGCGACAAGGTCGATGTCCTCCTCCGGCATCCAGTCCTGGACGAGGCTCTCCGCGGCAGCGCGGATCCGCGAGCGCAGACCTTCGATGATCCGGGCCGCGAAGGTGCGGGTGAAGGGCGAGCGGCGCCAGCGATGCACCGCCCCGTTGGCGTTGAGCATACCGTGCGCGAAGATGTCGAACAGCGGGCCCTCCGGAATCCCGCGCGCCTTGGGATAGAGCGTCTCCGTCGCCTGGACGCGAGGGTCGCGCATCAGCAGATCGACATCGCGGGCGCGGAGCACGAGGAAGCCGGCGACCTCGTGACCGACGACGGGCAGCCGGGGTCGCCAGGTGCGGAACACCCCGTGCGGATCGGCTTCCAACTCCGCCACCGTCAGCGTCGGAATGCCGATGGACGGCTCGGGGATGCCAGCGTCGAGCAGACTGTCTTCGGTACCGTTCATCCTGGGGGCCTCACTGCTGAACTGCGCGAGAACCGTCGGAGGCCCGAGCTACCGGATGATTTCGGAGGCTCGTCCGATGGTTACGATCATAACATTCCGCGCCGCGGCCTGTGAGAAAGGACGCGCGAATGGCTCCGGTGTGCGCAGGAGCACGTCCAGTGCAGCGTGTTTCGTGCGTCAGAGACTCGGAAATCACGCCGTAACTTAGCCCTTCGAAAAAGCTGTCGCTTGGCAGAAGGAGAAGTCTTCATGGTTGCAGGGCTGGCGAATAGCGACGACGTCTTCGAGGCGTTGCTCAGACGAACGATCACGGACTCTGTGATCGGCGGCAAGGAACACAGGGTCTCGGGTTCTGAAGACCTCATTGCTCGCCTACGGCATTATGAGCGACGGGCGCTCCAGGAGCAGCTGAGCACGCAGACACTCCAGGTCATTTCTTCGGCGCGGCGCCTTCTCGGCGACCGGTCGGAGATGGGCCGGTACCGTGACGTTGGTGCGCCCTGACGACGGTGCGCCATGACGTTTGACGGCGTCCGGTCAGGATGCCGTCCCGCTGATCCGTGCCGAGCGGGCCATGCTTCGGACCCAACACCGCGGGTTCGGGAGGGCGCGGGCCGCTCTCCTTCCAGGGAGCGAGTCACGGTGCGCATGCCCGCGCTGTTGCAGGACGAACGGAGCCCGTCCGAAGGCCTTCGCGCCACCTTCGTCTACGGCGCGCGGGTCGTCAGGCCGACCGACAGGAAGCGCTCGATCATCGCGTTGACCTGGTCGGCCACCTCGAGCGTGTTGAAATGGCCTGCGAGCAGGGTCTTGGCGGTGACGAGTTGCGGGCAGAGTTCGCGCAGTCGGTCGAGATCGCGCGCCGCCTCCACCAGGGGCACGTCCGCCGAGATGTAGGCCATAGGTATCCGGCAGGCGCGCGCCGCCGGCACCGGATCGTGGTGCCGTACCATGTTGCTGAGGGCCGAATAGGCCACATGCTGCGGCGTTCTCAGGCAGGGGCCGAGGATGAACGTGTCGAAGAGTGCCTGCCGCCGCGCCGGATGGTCGTGATCGCAGCCGATCGCCCAGGCCGTGTTGCGCACGACGCTCCGGTAATCCGGGCTGCCGACGCCCGCCAACAATCCTTCGATCTCGGCCATGCCCGCCGCGTCGGGCGAGGGCAGGACGATCGTGTCGATCATCACGAGACCGGCGGCGAGGTCGGGATGGCGACCACACAGCTCCAACGCCACCGCGCCGCCGAGGCTGTGGCCGATGACCAGCGGCTTTACCAAGCCCAGCGTCCGGCATTGCCACGCGATGTCCTCGGCGAAGCCCTCCATCGTGTAGTCCTGCTCCGGCGCGTCGCTGGCGCCGTGGCCGCGCAGGTCCACCGCCACGACGCGGTGCGTCTTCGAGAAGTGCCGGATCTGCGGCGTGAAGATCCCATGATCGCCGGTCCAGCCGTTGATCAGCAGCAAGGGATGCCCAACAGGCGTGAGCGGTCCGGCGTCGATATGGGCAAGCCGGGTGCCGTCGCGCGTCAGGTGGCGCGGCTGCCAGGAGGGTGGGTCGAAGGTCATGCGGGCTCTCCGTTCTGTCGGGAGGGGGAGGGGGATGAGGGCTGCCGCCGTGCCGGCCGCGTGAGGCCGGCGTGGGCGGCGAACGCCGTGAGGCAGCAGCCGAGCATGACGGCGGCCATCGACAGAGCCGACCGGCCGTCGAAGAACCGGGCGACGACGTCGCTCGCGAAGGCCGCGCTGGCCATCTGAAGGAAGACCGCGACGGCGCTGGTCGAGCCTGCAGCTTCCGGGCTGACATCCGTGGCGCCGTGCATGGCGTTGGGCGAGATGAGGCCGAAGGCCAGGGCCACGCCGACCATCGCGGCGATCACCGGCGGGGCCACGGGAGGTCCGATCAGCGTGGCGGCGAGGAGGATTGCCGCCGAACTCGTCGCCAAAACGAGGCCGGCACCGATCACCCGCTCAGGAGCGATGCCCCGGGCCGAGAGGCGCCCATTCAGGAACGCGCCGCCCATCACCGACAAGGAACTCGCCCCGAACACCAGCCCGTAGGCCAGCGGACTGAAGCCGAGGGCGTCAATGAACACCAGTGCGGAACCGGTGATGTAGGCGAAGACCGCGCCTGCCGCCGCGGCGTTGCACAGCGCGTGGCCGAGGAAAGCCCCGCTCGCCAGAATCCGGCCGTAGCCGCGCAGGATCCCGGTGGCCGCCGGCTCGGGACCGGGCCGCCGCCGCAGGGGCTCGTCGATGTGCCGGATCCCTACCAGAGCCACGAGGGCGGCGGCGATCGGCGCGGCGTGGATCAGACGCCAACTGCCGAGATCCATCACTTCCGCGCCCACCGCCGGGGCCACCATCGGCACAACGTTGATGATGAGGACGACGAACGACATCCGCGCGCGCGCCGCCTCGCCCCTGAACAAGTCCCGCACCATCGCCAGGACCGCCATGCCCGGGCCCGCGGCACCGATCCCCTGGAGGGCGCGGAACAATAGGAAGTGCGGCAACGTCCGCGCCGTGGCGCAGCCGAGGCTGCCGCCGATGAGAAGCAGGCAGCCGCAGGCGACGGCGGGCTTGCGGCCCAGGCGGTCCGAGACCGGACCGTAGACCAGCAGCGCCGACCCGAAGCCGAGCAGGTAGGCGCTCATGGCCGCGCCCATCGCGGACGGCGGGACATGCAGCGCGGCCGCCGTGTCCGGCAGGCTCGGCAGGATCATGTCGATCCCGAAGGTCGGGAGGGCCGCCAACAGCCCGAGCAGGGCCGAGAAGGCGGCTGAGCCGGGGCGGATGCGGGGATGCCCCGGCACGAGGGCCCGGATCAGGCCCAACGCCGGTCTCCGCCCCGATCCGAAGCCCTGTGCGACGCTGTCATCGCCTCGATCTCCCGGACGAGGCCGGCCGCGTCGAGATCCGCCCGCACGGCCGCGCCGAGGACCCTCGCGGCTGCCCGGAAATTCGGTTCCGCCAGAAGCCGGCGGGCCGCCGTCGCAATCTCGGTCTCGAGCGCCCCGGCAGGAAGACGCAGGCCGGCGCCGCGCTGGGCGATACGGGCGGCGTTGTCGGCCTGGTCGCGCGCGAGCGGGATGACCAGCAGGGGCACGCCGTGCAGCAGCGCGCGACTGACGGTGCCGTGACCGCCCTGGCACACCACCAGATCCGCCTCTGCCATGAGGGCGTCATGGGAGGCCGCCGCCACGACACGGATGGTGGCCGGGGCAGCGAGATCCTCCGCCACGACATTGTGGCCGGTGGTCACGACGGTCTCGGCATCGACCGTCCCGAGGGCACACGCGATGCGCCGCAGGAGGTCGGTCTGGTTCTGGGCGCCGGTGCTGCCGGCGACGAGGATCCGGGGCCGGCGCGCCCCGGGCCATGCGGTCAGAGCCCCGCGGGACCAGCCCGGTTCATCGAGCAAGGGCCCAATGTACCGATAGTTGGCAGGAAGCGCTTCGGTGTCGAAGTCGAAGGTGCGGCTGATGGCCAGGAGGACGCGCTCCGCCTTTTCGAAGTGCGCGAACGCGGTGGCGACCGGGGGCAGCCCGAAGGCGCGCCGTGCGGCGTTGAGCACCGGCCTTCCCTGTTCCATCGCGGACACGATCGCGGTTTTCGCTGCCTCCACTGCGGCCTGCTCCTCCGCGTTCCGCGGCGGCGCCAAGCCACTGGCTGCTGTCGGAATGCCGGGTAGCGGACGGATGCTGACATGCGGCGACAGGACCGCGTGCGGCAGTGCGGCGGCCTCGGCCGCAAGGGCGCAGCCGACCAGGAGATCGATGCTCAGGACGGCGTCGGTCGGAACGCGGCGGATCTCGTCCAGCGTATCCGCCGCGTAGGTACGCGCCGGCGCGAACATGGTCTTACGCAGCCAGTCCGCCAGATCCGAGAAATCGGCCGGGTCGGCATCGATGCCGGTCGGAGCCCGGCGCCACCCGATGAACGGGAAGCCGGCCGCCTCGACCTCGCCACGCATCGCCAACTCGGCCATGACGCGCGGGTGGTGGCCCGCCCGGTGCAACTGCCGGGCTGCCGTAAGCACAGGGCTAAGATTGCCCGCGGTTCCCCATGAGATACATAAGACATGAAGCGGCATGGTCTTGATCTCCCAATACGATCGCGCATGAAGGCGTTGTTTCGGATTGTAATTCAGCTAATACATCTCAGAAATTAAATTTATTACGTCGATATTAATCGATATTAGCATTGCTGGTGCCGATACTGCGCACTAATATTGACAAGAAATTCGATATAATCTGGATGCGTATGGTGGATACATCCGCCGTAGGCGAAGCCGATCGTCAAAGCCTCCAGCAGCCATGCGAAGGCGCCACGTCCCGCTGAGGGGCCAGCGACCAACGGTGGAGTCGGGCCGGTACGATCCCGGGATCGGCTGCCCGGCGGCTGCCCAGTGTCCGCTACGGGATCCCGCCAATCTGGTCCGGACTTACGGAAGTGTCTGCGGCTGCGCGGGCAGACCGCCGCGATCACGGCATCAATCATGGCCACCTCTCCACTACGAGAAGTCGACCATTGTATTTTCGAGTTACATCGCCATGTCGGTCAGCATCAATTCATATTACAGCTGTAGCAAACCGTCTTTTCGTTCGTCCGATACAGCTATGTCCAGGGCGAATGCTCGTGTTGTGTTGCCCCGCACAATATGAAGGGCGCAATCCTTTGGGGGGCATGATATCAGCTTCGCCGTGCAAGGCCCGACGTCCGGACGTGCCCTGAAGGGTGGCCGGGGTGGGTCGGCGAAGGATGGGTCGGTCTCCCGGGCGGCGCAGTCCCCCAATCCGGGGCAGCTGCCTTTGTCCTTGAGCCGGCGCATCGAGATCGTGCCGTCGCGGCAGGCTGCCGCGAAGCGGAGTTGGCCATGATCGAACCCAGTCTGGACCGGGGTCACGGGCGGAGCGCACGTCCCGGCACGACGCGCATCCTCCTCGTCGAGGACGATGCGGGTATGCAGCGCATCGTCTCGGACCACTTCGCCGACCACGACGTCGACGTCACCCCGGCGATCGACCGAGCGGAGGCGGAGAAGCGGCTTGCGGAAGGCACTTTCGATCTCGTCGTGCTCGACCTGAGACTGGGGTCGGAGAACGGGCTGGATCTCTTGCGCGACCTGCGCGCCAGGAGCGACCTGCCGGTGATCATCACCACCGGTCACCGCCGGGACGAGATCGACCGGGTGATCGGTCTCGAACTCGGCGCGGACGATTACCTCGTCAAACCCTACGGTTTGCGTGAGCTGCTCGCCCGGGTGCGGGTGATCCTGCGGCGAGCCGAGGTCGTACCCATTCCAGCCCGGGCCCAGGAATCTCACCGGAGCCGCTTCGACGATTGGGTTCTCGACCGGCGTCGCCGGCGGCTCACCAACCCCGCGGGCGCGGATGTCGCCCTCAGCAAGGGCGAATACGCGCTGCTGGTGGCCTTCCTGGACGCCCCTCAGCGTCCACTGAGCCGCGAGCAGCTCCTTCAGGCCACCCGCGTCCACGAAGACGTGTTCGACCGCAGCATCGACGTCCAGATCCTGCGGCTACGCCGAAAGCTGGAGGCGGATCCCAGCACACCGCGCCTGATCGTCACCGAGCGCGGCGTCGGCTACGTCTTCGCCGCGCACGTCGAGAAACTATAGCCGTGGCCCTGCCACGCTTGGCCCGGTCCGCCGCCGCCGTTCTCGTGGCTGGCCTCGTGGGCAGCGCCCTGGCCGTCCTGCCGCCGTTCGCCCAGGAGCAGCCGGCCGGCGGCCGTCTTCCGGCAGAGGCCGTGGAGGCGTTGGACGTCATCACGCCGGTCCCGACCAGCCTCGGGTCGGATCCGGACCGGATCGCACTCGGCCGGATGCTGTTCACCGACACCCGGCTGTCGCTCGGGGGCGACCGGGCCTGCATCACCTGCCACGACATCCGCAGCAACGGCGCGAGCGCGGTCGCGCGGAATCTCACCGCCGACGGCACGCCCGCCCCGCGCAACACGCCCACAGCCTTCAATGCGGCACTGAGCTTCCGCCTCGGCTGGGCGGGCGATATCCCGACCCTGCAGGACCAAGCCGAGCTCGCCCTGACGCGACCGGAATTCCTGGGCGGATCGTGGCCCGATATCCTTGCGGTGATCCGCGACGATCCGGCGCTCGCCGAGCCGTTCCGCGCCGCTTACGGCCGGGAGGCCGATCGGGAGGCCGTGATCGACGCGATCAACAGCTTCGAGCGCAGCCTGCTCACCCCCGACAGCCGCTTCGACCGGTGGCTGCGCGGCGACGCCCACGCCATCACCGAGGCGGAGCGGGCGGGCTTCGCCCTGTTTCGAGGCATCGGCTGCGCCGCCTGCCACCAGGGCGTCAATGTCGGCGGAAACCTGTTCGAGAAGGTCGGGATCTTCGTCACGATCCCCAACAAGGCCGCCGAGGTGCTCCGGGTCCCCAGCCTGCGCAACGTCGCGGTCACGGCCCCCTATTTCGACGATGGCGGCATCGCGACGCTACCCGAGGCGGTGCGGCTCATGGCGCGGGCCCAGCTCGGCCGGGAGCTGACGGCTTCGCAGACCGACGCGATCGTGGCGTTCCTCGGGACCCTGACCGGCTCCTACGCGGGACGCCCCCTCACGGCTCCGAACGCGCCCTCCGCGGTGCCGCAACGATGAGGCTGACCGCGCAGGCCGCTGTCCTCGGCGCGCTGCTGGCCGCGCTTCTCACGTGGCTGATGATCAACGGCAAAGGCGAGATGGACGCCGCCTACGTGCGGACCCAGCGAACGATCGACGCCATCGCCCTCGCGGAGTCCCGGATGCAGCACGACGTGCTCCGCGCCAGGACCGGGCTCCTGCGCAACTACGATCCGATCGTGGCCCACCTCCGGGACATGCGCGCGGCGCTGGCCGGCATGCGCGCGGCGAACGGCCCCGACGACGGCGAGATGCACGTTCTGGCCGAGGCGATCAGCCGAGAGGCGCAGATGGTCGAGCGCTTCAAGACCGGCAACGCCCTCGTGCAGAACTCGATCGCCTATTTCGACTCCCTCAGCGACCGCATGTCCGAGCCGGATATCGATCCCCGGCTCGCCCGCGCGGTCGCCGCCCTGCAGATACGGGTCTCGGAGCTTGCCCGGGACGCGAGCCCCGAGCGGCTCGACGCCATCCGCGCCCGGCTCGACGCCCTCGCTGCGGCCCCCTGGGGAGCGGACAGGGGTGCGGACATAGGCGCCATCGTCCTGCACGGCCGTCAACTCCTGGATCTGCTGCCGCAGGTCGACACTATCACCCGCTCCCTTCCGGCAGCGTCGAGCGAGGCGGCGCGGCAAGCCTTGCTGGAGGCCCGCCGCGCCCTCAAGGACCGGCGGCAGGCCCGCGCGGACGGTTTCCGACTCGCCCTCTACGCAGCGGCCCTGGCGCTGCTCGCCCTGGTGGTTCGCGTCGGCTTCCTGATGCGGGCCGGCACCGTGATCCTGCGCCGGACGATCGTTTTCCAAGCCGTCGTGGCGCGGGCCACCAACCTGTTTCTCGCCAGCCAGCCCGACGAGATCGAAGGCCACATCGTCGATGCCATGGCCATCGTGGGCGAAGGAGCGGGGACGGACAATTGCTACGTCCTCATGCTCGACGGCACGGATGCGGTGCATCTCTGGAATCGGCCGGGGCATCGGGCGCCTTGCGGATGGCCAGATGCGCAACGGGCCCTGGTGCCCGAGATCACGGCCGCCCCGGAAGACTACATCTTCATCGAAACGGCGGACCGGCATGGCCCTCCGGCCCTGCTTCAAGCCCTCGCGCGGCGTGGGGTCACCACATTCACATGCGCGCGCATGCGCCGGCAGGGCAGAATCGTCGGCGTGCTGTGCTTCGAGCGCACGAGCAGCACCCTGCCGCCCTGGATGCGGCACTCGCGTGGCCTCCTGCAGGTCGTCGCCGACAGCTTCGGGGCCGCCCTGGAGCGCCAGCATGTCTGGGCGGAGCGCCGCGAGATCGAGGCGACCCTTCGGCGAGCGCAACGGCTCGAAGCGATCGGGATCTTCGCAAGCGGCGTGGCGCACAACATCAACAACGTGCTCAACGTGATGCTCGGCCATGCCGAAATCGCCGCGGACGCCCTGCCGGCCGATCCGCAACGGGCCCGCAAGCAGATCGATTTTCTGGTCCAGGCGGGTGGCCGCGCGCACGAGATCGCGGCGCAGATCCTCGATTACGGGCGGCGGGGCGGCGCCGCCCAAAGCACAAGCGCGGTGGATGCGATCGTGTCCGAGACGGTGGCGCAGATCCGAACCTCGACCGCCGACCCGACCACGATCCGCCTGACGGGGGCTGCCGAAGGCGCAGTCGTAGATGGCGAGCCGGCACAGCTGCAGCAGGTGGTCCACAACCTCATCCGTAACGCGATGCAGGCCTCCGAACCGGGCGCGGCGGTCGACGTGCAGCTCGCGCGCGTCCGGCTACCCGAGCGGCGAACCGTCTCCCACGGTGAGCTGCCAGAGGGCGAGTACGTCCGTATCCGCGTGGCCGATACCGGCCGCGGAATGGATGACGGGACGCTCGCGCGCATCTTCGAGCCCTTCTTCACCACCCGTCCGGCCGGAACCGGGCTCGGGCTCGCCACCGCCTTCGAGTTCGTCCAGGAGCAGGATGGGGCCTTCGACGTGCACAGCGCAGTGGGAGAGGGCAGCACGTTCGAGGTGTGGTTGCCCGTGATCCCGCAGGCAGAAACCGCCACCTCGGTCGCCGGCGCAACCGTCATGGTTGTCGGGGGCGTGCGCGCGGCTGTGCAAGAGGATGAGGAGACCCTTGCGGCACTGGGCTACGAGCCCATCGGCTACACCGATACGGAGGCAGCGCTGGCGGCCCTGCGCGCGGAGCCCGAGCGCTTCGACCTGTTGATCGTCGAAAACAGGCCGTCGGGTCCGTTGGGTCTCGCCTTCGCCCGCCGGGCCGCCGCGATCGTGAACCGTCCGATCGTCCTCTCGCTCTCGGCCGCAGACACGGTGAGGCCGGAGGTCCTCTCGGCCGTCCCCATCGTCGATGTCGCACGCCGACCCTGGCGCCCGACCGCGCTCGCGCTAACGCTGCGACGACATCTGGGATCCGAGATGCGGAGCGCACCATCCCGGCGCGACGCCGCGAAAGCCAAGCGTTTTCAGAAGAGTACTTGATCAGAGACCCGGATCTACTGCTATTTCGGCTTGGTAAGTCCCCGCCGTTTCCCTGAGAGCCGCTTGCGAGCGCATTGCCATCGGGGACGTTATTAAGTCCCTGATCCGATGCTCTCACGTCCACCGAACCGGGATTTATTTCGGCGGTGAACGCTCAAGCTGCAACCACCTTTGCTCGCAGACGGAAGCGCGGATGGCCTGCTTTCCGGCATCGACGCCTTTTCTTTGGCCAGACCTAGCACAGTGGCGATTAATAATTTACGATATTGATCCGATTTATACTTACGTCACACGGGATATAAGGGGTGGCCTAGAAACATTGCTGGCGAAACCAGTTTGATTCCCAATCAGTTACGATTGAATAATGGGATTCGGTTTCCCGTCGCTCGGCCACGGACGCAGTCGAACTAGTGATCCTGGGCCGAGCTGGTTTCCTGGCGGTTGTCGAGCTTGCGCAATGCGGTGGCGATGTCCTGGAGGCTGGCATCGCCCTTGCGCAGGACGCGGTCGGCCTTCGACAACCGGTCGCGCTCCTCGGCCGTGACATCCCGGGCGCTGAGGACCACCACCGGCACGTCGGCGCAACCCGGCAGTCTTCTCAGACGGTCGAGGAACGAGAACCCGTCCATCACCGGCATGGTGAGGTCGAGGAGGATGAGGCGCGGCACGCCGAGCCCGACCTGATCCAGCGCCTCACGGCCGTCGCCGGCCTCGCGGACGCTCCAGCCGTTGCGTTCGAGGGCGGTCCGGAGACGGTGCCGCATGTCCGCATCGTCGTCGACCACCAGGACATCGCCGTCCGCGGCCCGGAACTGGTCCAGGATCGTCCGGAGACGTCCCCAGTCCACCGGCTTCGGCACGGCATCGACGGCTCCGAGCGAGGCGCTGAGCGTCGCGTCGGCGACGAAGCTCACCATGACCACCGGGATGCCGGCGGTTTCTGGGTCCGACTTGAGGGCAGCGAGCACAGACCAACCGTCCATGTCGGGCATCATCACGTCGAGGAGGATGGCGCGGGGCTTGAGCGACCGAGCGAGATCGAGGCCGGTGCGCCCGTCCCCCGCCGTCCGCACGGAGAACCGCTGGCGTTCGAGGAACCGGGTCATGAGCTCGCGCTGGGACGCCTCGTCGTCGATGACGAGCACCAAGTCCTCCGTGCGTTCGCCGTTCTCCGGCACCGCGTCCCGCCCGTCATCGACCGTCCGGTCCGGTGCTGCCGCCGGCACGCGCAGGGCGAAGCTCGTTCCCTCGCCCGCCGCGCTCGTCACGGTGATGTCGCCGCCGAGCAGCTGAGCGAAGGCACGGCTGAGTGCCAGCCCGAGCCCGGTCCCGCCGTAGTTGCGCGTGGTGCTCTCGTCGGCCTGCGTGAACCGCTCGAACAGGCGGCCGACCTGCTCGGGGTTCATGCCGATGCCGGTATCCCGGACCGTGAACCGGAGCCAGTCGCCGCGGGGGCCCGCCTCCCGTCCGGCTTCCAGGGTGATGGTGCCGCCCTCGGTGAACTTGGCCGCGTTGGAGAGCAGGTTGAACAGGCACTGGCGCAGCTTCACCGCGTCCGTGCGGGCTTGGCCCGCATCGTCGCCCACGTCGAGTACGAGGACGTTTCCCTTCTTCTTCACCAAGGCTTCGACCGTGGCGGCCGCGTCCGCGACGAAAGCGGCGACGTCGATGTCCTCGGGATAGAGCTCCATCTTCTCAGCCTCGACCTTCGACAGGTCGAGCACGTCGTTGATCAGCCCGAGGAGATGCTGGGCGTTCGACTTGATCTTGCCGAGATCCTTCAGGAGGCTCTCCTGCCCGAGTTCCTCCGCCTCCTCCTCCAGCATCTCGGAATAGCCGATCACGGCCGACAGAGGGGTGCGGAGTTCATGGCTCATGTTGGCCAGGAACCGGCTCTTGGCCCGGCTGTGCTCCTCGGCGGCGTCCCGCGCCTCCTTGAGCGCGACCTCGAACGCGTGGCGCTCGGTGATATCCTCGTGGACCCCTACCCACTCCCGAACCGTCCCGTCGGCATCACGCACCGGCACCGCCCGGGCCACGTAGCGGCGCCAGCCGGCTTCGGCGGTGCGCACGCGATGCTCGACGGTGTAGGGGGCCTCGTCACGCAGCGCCTGGGTCCAGGTCGCGACCGTCGCGGCGACGTCCTCGGGATGGATCGCCTCGGCCCATCCCGCGCCCATGTAGGTCTCCGGTGCCTGCCCGGTGATGGCGGCCCATCCCGCCTGCTCCTCGACGAAGCGCCCCGTGGCATCGGTCGTCCACATCACGCCGTTCACGGCCCGGACGGCGGAGCGGAAGCGCGCCTCACTGACGTGCAGGCGGCGCTGCACCCCGCGCTGGTCGAGCGAGGAGGCGATCATCGCCAGGAACAGGATGAGGAAGGTGACGCCCGCCACCGCCAAAGCGAGGTCGCGCTGGCCCGCCGCGAGGGTGGCCACGTGGGGCGCATTAGCGCCGGCCTCCTGCGCGGTGAAGGTCGCCGCGGCCATCCCGGTGTAGTGCATTCCGGCGACCGCCAACCCCATCACGCAGGCGGCCGCGAGCTTCTGCCAGGGCCGGTTGCGGCGAAAGGTGAGCCATAGCGCAGCGGTGGCAGCGGTGACCGCGATGGCGACCGACACCGCCACCACGGCCGGATCGTAGGCGAGGTTGCCGGGGACCCGCATGGCCGCCATTCCGGTGTAGTGCATCGCCGCGACGCCAAGGCCCATGAGCGGGCCGGCGACCAGCAGCGAACCCGCGCCCGTTCCCCTGCGTGCGACCCAAGCGAAGGCTCCGGCGGTGACGCCCACCGCGATCAGCAGGGATAGGAGGGTCAGTCCGAGATCGTAGGCGGCCACCATCCCCATTTCGAAGGCCAGCATGCCGACGAAATGCATCGACCAGATGCCGCCGCCCATCGCCACTGCGGCGCCGGCGCCCCAGGCCCAGCGGGGTCCGGCGTCGGGGCGCCGGACCCGCGCGCCGAGATCGAGGGCTGCGTACGAGGCGAAAATCGCGATGATGATGGAGAGTGCGACGAGGAGAGGATTGTATCCGGTGTGAACCATAGGACTTCCGGTGCGTGGTGGGCGGTCGTAGCACCGAACGACTGCGGTCTTCGGTCGATCTCCGAATCGTGAAGGCCCGCTTCCGGCGGGAGCGCTCGCCGCCGAACCGGATACGGATCCAGCGTCGGCGAACGTATCGGATCAAGGACTTGGAGCAGCTCCCGAGCGCAACGCGATAGGGAATGGCTCTCGCGCCGGTGGCTCGGCAGCGCCCGATCGCGTCTGCAGGCTTTGCCGCAGCCCCGGGCTACGTGACCACCGAGCGCAGCAGCGCTGGCAATTCGTCGAGGCCGACTTGGCCCTTGCGCAGGACGCTGTCGGCCTGCCCCGCCAGTCGCCGCCGGTCCTCGCCGTCGACGTCCTTGGCGGTCAGCACGACGACCGGGATCGAGCCCCATTCCGGCTTGGCCCGCAGGATGCTCAGGAAGGTGAAGCCGTCCATCTCGGGCATCATGAGGTCGAGCAGTACGAGGCACGGCCGCTCGGCGGCGACGGCGGCGAGCCCGACCTTTCCATTCTCGGCGGCGACGATCCGCCAGCCTTCCCGGGACAGCCTCGCCGCCATCCGGTCACGCGTGTCGTCATCGTCATCGATGACGAGCAACGGACCTTCATGGTCCTGGGGACGGAAGCGGTCCATCACGCCATGGAGTTCGTCCCAATCCACCGGCTTCTGCAGGTAGTCCGTGGCGCCGAGGGAGAACGCGAGGTTCCGCTCGCCCAGCACCGTCACCATGATGATCGGCGTGTTTCCGAGTTCGGTATCGCCACGGAGCGCACGGAGGACCGACCAGCCGTCCATCTGCGGCATGGTCACGTCGAGGAGGATGACCCGAGGCCGCAGGCGGTGGGCCATGTCCAAGCCCTCCCTGCCGTCGACGGCGGCCGCGACGTGGAACCCGTCGCGCTTGAGGAAGCGGGTCAGGAGATCGCGCGTTGCAGGATCGTCGTCCACGACGAGGACGACGCCCCGCCCGGATGCGTCATCGGACGGCGTCGGCCCGGTATCCTCGTCCACCTGAGGTGCGTCGTTCGTTCCGGCGATACGCGCCGGCACCGACACCGTGAAGGTCGTTCCACGCCCCGCCTCGCTGGCCACCGCGATGGTGCCGCCCAGCATGGATGCGAACGCCCGTGTGATGGAGAGGCCGAGCCCCGTCCCGCCGAACTTCCGCGTGGTCGAGGCGTCGGCCTGCGTGAACCGCTCGAACAGCCGGGCCTGCTGATCCGGGCTCATGCCGATTCCGGTGTCGCTTACCCGGAAGGTCAGCCAATCGACGCCGTCGCGTTCGCCCCGTTCCGCCGACAGGGTGATCCGTCCGCCTTCCGTGAACTTGGCTGCGTTGCTCAGGAGGTTGATCAGGCATTGGCGCAGCTTGGTCACGTCGGTGCGCGCGTCGCCGAGGTCGGCGGCGAGGTCCAAGGATAAGGCGTTCTCCTTGGCGGAAACGAGAGATTCCACCGTAGCCGCGACGTCGCGCACGATGGCGTCGACGGCAAAGTCCTCGACGTAGGTCTCCATGCGCTCGGCCTCGATCTTCGAGAGGTCGAGGACGTCGTTGATGAGCCCGAGGAGGTGGCGGGCATTCGCTTCGATCTTGCGCATGTCGGGCAGCAGGTCGTCGTGGCCGCCGTCCTCCATCTCCTCCTGCAGCATTTCGGAGTAGCCGATCACCGCCGAAAGCGGCGTCCGAAGCTCGTGGCTCATGTTGGCGAGGAACTCGCTCTTGGCCCGGTTGGCCTCCTCCGCGGCCTGCTTGGCGGCAGCCAGATGTAGCTCGTCCCGCTTGCGTCCGTCGATGTCGGTCACCACCATGACGGCGCCGATGCAGCGACCGTCGATGTCGCGCATCTGCACAGCCGAGAATCCGACCCAGGCGCGGCTTCCATCACCGCGCTGGTAGTCCACCTCGAGATCCGCGCGCGGCTCGCCGTCCCGCGCCACCCGGGCCAGCGGCCATTCTTTGGGATCGACCCGGCGCCGGTCGGCGTGGAACCCGATCCAGCGTTCCGGCCGCTCGCCGGTCGGATCGTCGGCCACCTTGTGCCCGAGAATCGCTCCGGCGCGGGCGTTGTGACCGACGATGCGTCCGGACGGCGCCTCCGCAATGAGGACGCCGACGGGGAGCGTCTCCATCACCGTCCGCAGAGTAGCCTCGCCCGCCCGCATGCCCCGGCGCGCCTCGGCCTCGCCGGCTTCCGCCAGCCCAGCCGGTATGGTGCCGGCGAACAGCGAGGCGACGTGCAGGTCGAGGCCGGTGAAGGCATCGGGGTGGCTGGACTGGAGCTTCAGGACGCCGACGGCCTCGCCTCCGCGGAGGATCGGGACGCAGACGGCCGAGCGGGCGCCGAGCGCTTCGACGAGGTCTCGCCTGACCCGGGGATCGACGAGGAGGTCCGGGCAGAGGACCGGCTTGGCATTCATCAGGCAGTGGCCTGAGAGGCTGCCGGCGATCGGGACGCGCAGCCCCACGTGGGCGCCGAGCGCACCGCGTGCCGAACGGTAGACCAGTTCGTCGCCCTCGCGCAGTTCGATCACCGCCCCTTCGGTTTGGGAGACCGCGGCCATGACGCCGCCCACAAGGGTATCGAGAATGACGTCGCGATCCCCGGCCGCCTGGGTCACGGCGGCCTGGGCGGCGATCAGCGCGTTCTGCTGATCGATCAGCGCGGCCTGGCCGGAGAGAAGGCCCTCGCGCTCGGCGACCGAGCGGCGCAGCTCCATCTGTGACATGACCTGTCCGGCGAGCGCGCGCAGGGCTGTCGCCTGCCGGTCCGTGAGACCGTCCGGTCGAGGAGCCAAGTCGATCACTCAGAGACTGCCGAGGCGCTGGCCGTCGACGGCCTCCAACGGCGCGCCGGCGTAGAAGCGGAGGCTCGGTTCGCCGGTGACGAGTGGATTGTCTCGCGTGCGAGGGTCCAGCGACAGGTCCGGGATGACCAGAAGGTCCGGTGCGCCCAGAACGTGCGCGCAGATCGATTTGTCGAGGGATGTCTCGCACGAGGCAAACCCGGACTTTGCCTTGAACCACTGGCGGTCGCCCGCCACGAGGCTGACGAGCGCGACCGGGGCGGAGCAGATCAGCCGAGCCAGCTCGACGATATCGTCGAACCCCTTCTCGGGAGGCGTGTCGAGGATGTCGTACTCGCGAAGCGCTTCCAGCCGGCGGGCGTCGCCGACATGAGGCGGGAGCGTACGGGTGTCGGTCATGGGCGGCTCGCTGTCGGGAACGGATGCGCTCGCCGACGCAAGGCCGCGATGTGACGGAATGCGGACTTCGGGTGCCCCCGACAACACGGTGACCGCGCAGTGGTTGCTGGCCCGCCCCGGCCACGTCTACGGCGGGCGCTTCCCGGACCGGGGTGTGACGCGACGCGTCGGATCCGAGCGCGGCGGTCCAGGCTCGTGCCGATGCGCTGACCGGCCTCGTCCCGCCGCGCGCAACGATTGCACCCACGGCGTCGTCGGTGTGATCGAAGCCCTGTTAGGGGGCTGCTGCCCCACGACAAATCCGGGCTCACGTCATGACAATTGCGATGGGACCAAACCGCCAAGCCGGAGTTGTCGTCCGAACACGTCTCCCAAGGTACCCGGGAGCTCCTGATGCGGGAGCCGGATGCCGCTATCCAGATGGGGCCCGATGGCCGATTTCGTTACGACGCACGTCCCCCGGCCTCGCGACATCCTGTCGACGGGGATCGATGGCCTCGACGAGATCCTCGATGGTGGGCTAACGCGCAGCCGCCTTTACTTGCTCGAAGGGACGCCCGGGACCGGCAAAACGACCGTTGGCCTTCAGTTCCTCCTCAACGGCGTCGCCCACGGGGAAAAGGGTCTCTACGTCACCCTTTCGGAAAGCGCCGACGAGCTTTCCTTCGCTGCCGGGACGCACGGGTGGTCTCTGGACGGCATTGAGGTCTACGAACTCGTCAACGAACTCGGCCTCGACCCCGACAGCGAGCAATCCGTCCTGCATCCGTCGGAGGTCGAACTCGGAGAAACCGTGCGCGAGGTGATCGACCGCGTCGACAGCCTCAAACCGCAGCGGGTCGTTTTCGACAGCCTGTCCGAGCTTCGCCTGCTGGCCCAGAACCCCCTCCGCTACCGGCGCCAGATCCTGGCCTTGAAGCAGATGTTCGCGTCCAGGAAATGCACGGTTCTCCTGCTCGATGATGGGACCGCTGACGTCCAGCTCCACAGCATCGCCCACGGGGTGATCATGCTGGAGCAGATCCGGCGCGGTTTCGGCGCCGCACGCAGGCGTCTCAATGTCCTGAAGATGCGCGGCGTTAAGTTCCACGGCGGAATGCACGACTTCGTCCTGGATACCGGCGGCGTCGAAGTCTTCCCCAGCCTCGTTGCGAACGATCATGACGCGAAGTTCGATATGACCCCGGCATCGACCGGCTCGCATGAGCTCGACCTTCTCCTGGGTGGAGGGCTAGCTCCCTCGACCAATACCCTGCTGCTCGGTCCCTCGGGGGTCGGGAAGACCACCACGGCGGTCCGCTGCATGCTGGAAGCGTTGGATCGCGGGGACAAGGCGACCTACTTCCTGTTCGACGAGGGTCGGCAGACCATGCTCACGCGCGCCAGGGCGCTGGGAATGGACCTCGACGCGCATCTTTCCAGCGGCAGGCTGGTCATCGACGAGATCGAGCCGGCCGAATTTTCGCCCGGTGAATTCGCCTGCCGGGTACGCGGCACCGTCGAGACGCGGGGCGCCAGCTTCGTCGTGTTCGACAGCCTGAACGCGTATATCCACGCCATGCCCGGCGAGGAACACCTCGTCCTGCAGATGCACGAACTCCTGAACTACCTGAACCAGAAGGGCGCAACGACCCTGCTGGTTCTCGGTCAGCACGGCGTGATCGGCGACGTCCGATCGGATATCGACCTCAGCTATCTCAGCGACGGCATCCTCCTGTTCCGGTACTTTGAGTCCAATGGCTCGGTTCGGACCGCTCTCTCGGTGGTGAAGAGCCGCGTCAACGCGCATGAGCGCACCATTCGGGAGCTCAAGCTCTCCCCCATCGGCCTGCAGGTCGGCGCCGCCCTGACCGATTTCCAAGGCATCCTGTCCGGCCTGCCGACCTACGACGGCAAGGTGGCGCTGATCCCCAGCGGCGACGCGGCGGAGGCGCCGTGATGCCGTCTTTCGACCCTGACGGGGAACGCGTCCTGATCCTTGCGCCGCGCGGACGCGACGCGATCGTCATGGCGCAGCTGCTGTACAAATCCGACGTCCTCACCACCGTCTGTGCCGATGGCGCCGCATGGCTCGACGGCCTACGAACCTCCGTTGCGACGTCGATCGTGACGGAAGAGGCGCTTCTCGACGTCGATCCCACAGCGCTGAACGCGTGGGTCTCGTCCCAGCCGCCGTGGTCGGACTTCCCCTTCATCATGCTGGCGACGCGGCAGGCCGGACGACGCACCTCCTCGGCCGCCGCCATGATCGAACGCCTCGGCAACGTCGTCCTGCTGGAACGCCCGATCAACGCGGAAACGCTCCTCAGCGCGGTCTCCTCGGCCTTGCGAGTCCGCCGCCGCCAATACCAGGCTCGGCAGCATATCCGGGAACGCGAGGATGCCCAGCAGCGGCTGCGCATCGCGAACGAGACTTTGGAACGTCGTGTCGAGGAGCGTACGCGCGAGGTGGAAGCGGCGCGCGAGACCCTGGCCTTCGCGCTGGATTCCGCCGGCATGGGGTCGTGGGATCTCGATCTCGTCAACGATACGGCACGACGCTCGTGCCGACACGATGCGATCTTCGGCTACGACGTGCCGATTGCGTCGTGGGGCATGGCCGAGTTTCTGAACCACACCGTGCCGGAGGATCGGCTCTTGGTAGAGACCGCTTTCGCCACGGCGGTCGGGACTGGGACACTGGACATCGAATACCGGATGTCGCGGGCCGATGGCGCGATCCGTTGGATCGCGGCCAAGGGTCAGGTGGAGTATGGAAACGACGGACGCCCTGTCCGTATGGCTGGCATCGTCGTCGACCGGACCGACCAGCGAAACACCGAGGAGGCCCTGCGCCAGGCCCAGAAGATGGAAGCCATCGGGCAGCTGACCGGAGGCGTGGCGCACGATTTCAACAATCTGCTCACCGTCATCGTGGGCGGCCTCGACATGATGATCCGCAAGCCGGAGAACACCGAGCGCGTCGTCTGCCTAGCGGAAGCCGCGATGAATGCGGCGCGGCGCGGCGAGCAGCTCACCCAGCAACTCCTGGCGTTTTCGCGCAGGCAGATGCTGCGGCCCCAGACCATCAACCCGAACCGCCTCCTCACCGAGTTCAAGCCGCTGGCCGAGCGGGCGGTCGGCGGCGCACTGGAGCTCCGGTTGGATCTCGACGCCCTCATCGACCCGATCCGGATCGATCCGGCGCAGTTCGAGGCGGCGGTCCTGAACCTTGTCGTCAACGCGCGCGACGCAATGGAGGGGGGTGGCTCAAGGATCGTCGTGCGGAGCCGGAACCTGCACCTCGATACCGCGGCGGTTGCCGGCAAGGGCGTACCGCCGGGGGCCTACGTCGAAGTTTCTGTGATCGACCAGGGCAGCGGCATCACCCCCGAGACGATGGCTCGGGTGTTCGAACCATTCTTCACGACGAAGGAGGTCGGGAAAGGAACAGGCCTCGGCCTGTCCCAGGTCTACGGCTTCACCCGCAGCGCAGGTGGATTCATCGGCATCGACACGGAGCTTGGTGTCGGCACCACGTTCCGCCTCCTGTTCCCACGTTCGGCCGAGCCAGCCGGAGACGAGGTTGGCACCGGCGGCGGCACCCTCCCGCTTCGTCGGGCTACCGAAGGCGACACCGTGCTTCTGGTCGAGGATGACGAGCAGGTTCTCGGCATGGCCGTCGAAAGCCTCGAGGAACTCCACTACCGCGTGGTGGTGGCCCGCAACGCCGCCGAGGCCGTCGTCCACCTCCAGGGCGTCGAGCGGATCGACATCCTGTTCTCCGACGTGATGATGCCGGGCGGCATGAACGGCTCGCAGGTCGCCATCGAGGCGCAGCGCCTCCGGCCCGGCCTCAAGGTCCTCCTGACCTCGGGTTACGTGGCAAACCTCGAAGAGGGACAGGTGTTCGGGCGCGGCGATCTTCCTGTCCTAAACAAACCATACCGGCGCGATGAACTGGCCCACTCACTCCGTCTCGTCCTCGGAGGAAAGCGTTGCTGAGGATCGTGACGATCTGATACTTTTATAATCGAGGTCGATCACTGCGAATTTTTATTTTGTCGGATGATATTCTTCTTCACTCAAACGCCGATGCGAAAACCATAGGACTGACCGTGGATCGACACGCCAACTTCCGCTGCCGATCGCGGGCGCAGGCGTAAGGCCCGAGCCTACGTTCGAAACGGTACCCGTTCAGGTTGGTGAAGAGGGACCCTCTAAAGGATCGGCGCGTTGGGCGAGATGATCGCTCAGCCGCCGCCTGCACCCGACCGCGCCCGCCTCGCCCTCACGGAGGCTGCCCTGACGACAGCAGACGGTCTTTGGCGCGCCGAGATGCGCCGAACCTACGGTCCGGAGGGCGTCTTGATGTACGCCTATGCCCCGGAAGGCCAGGGCGGGCTCGGGACCCCGCTTCGGCGATCCTATGAAGCGCGTCGCGTCGCCGTCGCGCTATGGCGGCACGAGCGGCACCGAACCCAGCGATCGGCTTGAGCGAGCGGTTCGAACATCAAAGCGTTGATCCGGTCGATATTCGAGGGCGTATGATGGCTGAAACGGACGAACACCACGCTGTGAGCGTCGTGCCGCCCACGGTGCAGAGCCGAAACGACGACGTGCCCGAAAAAAGGAAGGGGCGCGAGCCCGGGAACAAGGACGTGGTCAAAGATGCCGAAAGCCAACCGGACGATCCGGACCACGCCGCCAAGGACGGCTTGGCCTAGCTGTCCGTACGGCGGCTCGGCATCTCGCCAGCCGTGATCAACGCACCGGCGATCGCCACCATTCGCCGACCTTGATGGCGGGCTGCATCGAAATCTTCCATCCGGGGTGGCTGGTTCTTCGAACCCACGATGGTAGACGCGCCGTAGGGTGATCCCGCTTCGAGCATCACTTCGTCGGTGTAGCCGGTCGGCAGGATGACCATGCCCAGATGCGCCATCGGGGCATACAGCGACAGGGTGACGACTTCGGATCCACCATGCGGCCAGGATGCGGCTGCGAAGGCACCACCGACCTTGCCGGCCAACGACCCGCGTTTCCATTGTGGACCGAGCAGATCGAGGTAGTTCTTCAGTTCGGTCGCCATCGCTCCGAAGTAGCAGGGTGTGCCGAACAGGATTGCATCAGCCCACTCGGCATCCTCGTGCGTGGGAGCCTCGTACAGGCTGTTTTGTCGGGCGGCGCTCTCTGTCCACCCGTCGACTTTCGCCATGGAGGCCGCGTCGGCGACTTCGCGCGCTCTGCGTACACGCACGTCCGCGCCAGCATCCCGCGCAGCTTCCGCTGCGGCGCCTGCGAGCGCTTCCACGCTGCCACTGCGTGAGTAGTAGACGATCAACAGTCGGGTTGAGGTGGGAGTCGAATCGGTCACAGCACGCTCCTACGGGTTGGTGCCATGGGCCGGCGGTTGCGGGTCGGACGAGCGAGCGTCAGATCTGGCGGCAATTCCGCAGCCTGCTGAAGCCACGGCTCCACGGCCGGTGGTTCGATGCGACTTCACCATCGGGCCAGCCATCAGCACGGTCTGCCTGAGACTTGGGCCACCGATGATCCCGCAGACAAGCGCCCTGCTGGGACCGCCGCGCTGGCCGTATCGACTGGAAGGCCGTTCTGCCACCTAAGAACCTCGCTGATCCACGTTTGCGGATCCGAGGTAGCAACAGATGCTCTACCCAATAGGTCCGCGCCTGTGGCGCCATGGCTCCTGGGCCAGTCCGAGCACACGTAACCGATGCCGAACCTCGGCACCGGCTCCGTCGCTCTGACCTGCAGCACGATGGTAAATTGCCCTTGGATTGCAGGTCAGGGCCCGGCAAGGCACGGACCGTAAAATCCCTCGCTCGCTTCGGCTGATTTGTTAGTCGCATTCGCATGGCATCGTCGTATTTTACGAAACCATTTCGTTTCATAGCCAATATTTAATGCATTGACCGAACAACTTCCAAGTTGTCTGGACGGCTGACGCGAGCACCTCAGTGATCGGACAGGAAGGAAGACAATCATGACGATGATGAACACGATGATTGTTGCCGCAGCTCTCACCGCTCTGCCGGTCGCAACGGCACAAGCGATGCCGATCGCGGCCGACCTAGGCGGCGCGGCTCCGGTTACCCGTGTCGCGGGCGGTTGCGGACCAGGCGCGTGGCGTGGTCCGTGGGGGCGTTGCCGGAA
This sequence comes from Methylobacterium sp. WL64, assembly GCF_008039945.1. Classification (NCBI taxonomy): domain Bacteria; kingdom Pseudomonadati; phylum Pseudomonadota; class Alphaproteobacteria; order Hyphomicrobiales; family Methylobacteriaceae; genus Methylobacterium; species Methylobacterium sp. WL64. The sequence continues at coordinate 176,344 of NZ_VRVA01000002.1, read as the reverse complement.
CACCCCTTACTCCGGTCCTCTCCCGGGGGGCTGGTATCAGGTTCGTGCCGGGAACGGGTGCCCTCCGGGCTACTGGCGCGGCCCGTGGGGACACTGCCGGAATACACCCTTCCATGGCCGGCTGCCGGGCGGCGGCTACCGATAAGAGGGCGCGGCACCGGCCTGCGGGGCGCAGGTCGGCTGGCCGGTCCTGCTGTTGTCGGGCACGGCGCAGACGGCTGTCCGAGGGCGCAATGCACGCGCGAATCCTGATCGGCCGAGGGTGCATCCGCCCTTGAATGCCTCCCCAATTACGGCGCCGACGGCGAGATCCGGTTTGGGGAGGGATAAAACCGGCGCTGAGTTCGTTAGGGCGCTACAAACCGCTTCGGTTAGGGATCAAAAATGCGCACGCTCATCCTCGCCTTCGGCCTCGTCGCCATCGCCGTCCCCGCCTCGGCACAAGCCCCGAAGCGCGGCAATGCGGATCTGCAGACCTATTGTGCGGGTGACGCCATCACGTTCTGCGCCGGCATCGACCCGAATAGTCCGCAGATGGACGCCTGCTTCAAGAAGAACATGAGCCAGATGTCACCGAATTGCCGCAGCGCGATCGATGCGTACAAGAGCGGCGGCGGCAAGTAATTTTATCGTCAAAATAGGTAATACCGAAAAAACCGGGAGATCGATTTGTTTAGTCATATCATGGTCGGCAGCAACGATTTGGAGCGATCGAAAGCGTTCTACGATGCGCTTTTTTCTGCAAGCGGCGCCGGCTCCGGCGCAGAGGACGCGCTGGGACGCCTGATCTACACGCACAAAGGCGCACGCTTGATGATCAGCAAGCCGATCGACGGAAATCCCGCTTGTGGCGCGAATGGCGGCACCATCGGGTTCACCATGGATAGCCCGGAGCAGGCCAAAGCTTGGCACGATGCGGGCGTCGCGAACGGTGGCACTTCGGTGGAAGATCCGCCGGGTGAACGCCAAGGCGGCTCCGGCCGGTTGTACCTGGCGTATCTCCGCGACCCGGACGGCAACAAACTTTGTGCCCTCCACCGGATCGCAGGCTGAGACCCGTTCGTTTGGCGACGTAGGCGACTGTCCCGCCAACCCGTGTTCAGATCGGGCGGCGGGGCAGTGCCGGCGAAACCGTTATCGAGAGGCAGCCCATGTCGGTCGAGCCAGGCCAAACGTTATCGGACGAAGAGCTGGACCACCTCGCGCGCAAGCTGTTCGCCGAGGTTCGGGCCGAAAGTCCGGAGTCGAAGGCGGAAGCGGCCTTGAAGACCGCCGGCGAGGTAGCTGGAGAGGTCGTCCCGATCCTCCCGGATTGGCTCCTGGAGCCCAATGACGTCGCCGTCGAGCGCGGCCGCGAAGACTGAAGCTTCTGACGGAACTATCGCTCGATTTTGCGTCTTCCTCCCTCACGAAATCAGGAGGAACCATGCCACGTATTGCTACGCTGACGGGCACCGTCGCCATCCTCGCGCTGACCGCGACGACGTCCTTCGCGGCCCCGTGCAAGGTGGGCACGACCACCAGCGCCAATGGCCCTACGACCAAGGACACCAGCTCGAACGTCGAAGGTGGTTCGACCGCTAAGGTGACGCCAGGCGCCAAGGGTGAGTCGCCCGGTACGGTCGGCGAGATGAACAACGCCGGCGCCGGCACCATGGCGGACAAGGGCGAGAAGAAGGCCCCCGAGGGCCAGCCGGTGAAGCCGGGCGACGACAACTGCTGACGATTTCTGGCCCGTAGGCAATCCGCCTGCGGGCTTACCCCGTTCCAGCGATCGGCCATCTGATGGCCGTGCCGACGAGCGCGACGCTGACCTGGGCGACGAGCGATCCAACGCATCGAGTCTGCGAAGGGCAGGGGGCAACCGGCGTCGCAACGACGCCCGTTGCCGAGTTAGTTGTCGTTCCGAATAGCGGTCAACCTTATAGCTCCTTGCCCTGATGCCGGGCTCTGAATAGCAACCAGGATTTTGTAAAACGGAGAAACACTCCGGATAGTCCTCTAAGTTGACGACCAGCCTGCGCATGATGATTTGACCGGCCCAAGTCAACAGGTTGTTAACCATGTTGTAGCAGGATGCTCCTGGCGATCGGCTGGGGAGCTGAGCGCCAACGGAACGGAATCGCCGACGCGCTCGCATTAGGCCCGCTACGGGAACACCCGGGCGGGCCTTGCCTATTCCTGGGCCTTGAGTGCCCCGCACTCGTGCAGCATCATTGGACGCGCTGATGCGAGACATCCTTCGGCTCGGCCTTGCCAGCCGGGCTCCACGCGCGTGTCACGGGATTGCGCGCACCGACGCCTTATGACCCGTCGGGTGGCTTTGCGCGGGTTCGCTAAGCTGTTCCAGCTGCGCTGCCGGCGTGCTCTCGACTAGAAGCCGGATCATCGCGGATCGGCTGTCCAGCATCATGGCCGGTGGTTCTCCCACAAAGATTTGCCACGCTGCCACGAAGGCTGCCTGCGACATGTGGGTGAGCGCGTCCTCGCTCTGGGACATCGGCTCGGCCGGTACGATAGGCACGTCGATCATTCACTTAGTACGAGGCCGGGCCACACTGCGTTTCATGGGGGCTTTAGCAGGGTAAAGGTGCGTTTAACGGAACCGGCGACCGCTCGATATTTGTTTCCGGGAGCGAGTAGTCGTCCCCTCAGCCATGTGGCCTGCCCAGTGGGCCAGGTTCCTCAGAACGGAGCCGCGACGACCGAGGCGATCCGGCGAGTGACCCTCAGGACACCCCCGAAACGCGAAGGGATGACCCCGATGACGGCCGCCACACCGAAATATTCGAGCGCCGCGGCAGACCGAGGCGCGAAGACGTCGGATCCCTGTTCGACGGTGCTGTCACCGCAGGACCATGCGATCGAGATCGCATGGCGCCGTCCCTTTTTACGCGCCTGGCAGCGCGTCCAGCGAAAGCGGCTTGCGCAGTCGCAGCGACCGCCGCCGGGGGTGCCGCGCCTGAAGGTGTCTCAGGCCTCTATGGCGCCAGGGGGCGAGATGATGCCCGGGCCGCTTGGGTCGATGTGACAGGATGATCACAGCGTTAGCGAGACGCCCACGCCTCAGTATTCCAACACATTGAGTGAGGGATCCATGATTGCACGTACTAGTTGCAACATGGAAGGAGATCCCCATGCAGGCATCCGAATGCTGCATCTTCCGCGTGACGGTCGCGGCGAGCCTCGGCTGGCTCATCGCACTCACCCTGATGTGGAAACACGGCGTGCTGGCTGCGCTGCTCGTCAGCCCGTTGGTCGGAACGGCGGCAGCGATTGCGGCTATGACGCTGTTTTGGTTTGCGAGCCTGTTCGTCTCGTGCGAGCCGATAGGGCCACGCGCCTTTGACGCCGACCGGTGACGAGACCTGATCGAAACCTGGTGCCGAGTCGTTCTTCTCGCGCCTGTGCAGCGGTGACGGCAGCGCGGATGACGGACCGTCGATGGTGGCCTCCACCGTCTTCCCCCTGACGCCCCCCGGAGCCGGCTGCAACTGAGCGTTGCAGCCACGGAGAGCTACGGTCAGCGTGCCGGGGCGCAGCCTTGCGGGTCTCGACGAACGCGGCCGAATCCGACGATCGGGTCAACGTGCAGGTCGCGACGGATGTCCGCGGCCAGGCCCAATCATGTTGTGGGCCATCCATACGCAACCGGGTGGAGGGCAGGGCGCAGCAGGCACCGTGCCGGGGCCACCGGGCGGAGCCGAAACCGGCACAGGCTAAAGTCAGCGCGCCCTGCCGGACGTATTCTTGAACCCGTCAGGCCGTGCCGGCATGCAGTCGCCGCTACCGCTCGGGCCAGTTCGGTCCCGTTCTTCAGCCGTGGCACCGGATTTCATCGGGCTCAGTGCGGAGAGAGGTACTTGATCACGGCGGCGACCACGGCGATCAGCGTCCCGCCCGCAATCGGCGCGAACAAGCCGAGTATCGAGATCAGGATGATGAGCGTGACGGCAGCGTTCTCGGTTCGCTTGGCATCCCGTGAGGGTTTGCGCGGCGGCTCCCACCGGGGCGGGACAGATCGCTGATCGGGAGGGACGAACATCTGCCTCCATGATGCGCACAGCCAGAAATCATCCCGATGCTATGCTCAATTGGCGAGGCTGTCACCGCGTCGATCGTCCGCAGCCGACCCGAATAAGTCAAATTTGATGTAAATGGCGAACCGCCCACGAAGGATCCTCGGCCTATACTGGACGTAGCCCTGCGTTGAGTGATCCCATGGACAATCAAAGATCGGCTCGTCGTGTCTCCATCAATATGATGGGACGCATCACCGTGCCCGATGAGGCGGCAATTCCCTGCGTGATCCATGACATCTCGAAATGGGGCGTTCGGGTCCGGCTCGACGGTACGGAGCGCATCCCGGACAAGTTCACACTGATATTCGATGCCACCGAGAAGGTGATCGGGTGCGAGACCGTTTGGAAAAGCTCGGATGAGATCGGCGCCCTGACCGACCTGATGGAATGACCGGCGACCCGCCCCCTGCGTCGGTCAATCTCAGGCGCTCGATGCTGATCGAACCTTGGCCATAGACAAGGATCTAAAGCATCTTTTCGCTGCAGATCTTGTCGTTAACCACTCGTTAACGGTTTCGCCATAGTGGTTAATGGACGGTCGGTGGAGGTGGTCTGCCGCGCATGTCGGGCGAGCCTCCGATGATCCTCTTGATAGCGGCGGCGATCGGTAGCGGTCTGGTGACGGCCATCGTCCTCGCGCCGCTGAGTCCCCTGGCGGCGCTCCTCACGGCGCCGCTAGTCGCCAGCGTCGCGACCGGGCTTGCGTGCCTTCTCATCGGGTGGCGCAGTGCCCGCGCCGGCGGCGATGTAACGGTCCTCGACGAACAGGCGGACGCGATGGTGGCGGCCCTCCGGGCGGCCGCCGACCATGCCAAGGCCGTGTCGCCCACATCGGCGAATACGTCGTCGCGTCGCAACAAGGTCGCGTAGAGGTCCGGTTTGATTACTACAGGACCGCGGACCGCGCGGCCTTCGCCGCGCTGCCGGCCTGGGCCAGGTGTCACAGGCGCGAAGAGATATTCTGGACACGGCTCGGTTTCGAGGGGCCGACGGCCCTGGAACGCAATCCGCAAGCTCGTCGGCGGCGGCGATGTACGTTTAGGGACGGTGGTGGTCCAGCGCAGGAACGGCCAACCCGTTCCGTTCGGACGTCTTGAATCAGCCCGGATCTGCCTCCTTGCGCGGCCGGCTGTGACGCGTTTCGGCTCGACAACGCGGCGCGGATCGGCACGTGCGAGTACGTCCGGCGGCCTGCTGACCTTACAAATGTCTCGCGGGCATCCGAAGATCGACGGCCGGAACGCGGGATCGGGAACGACGGGGAGGATGCGCCCACCCTGGTGGAGGGCACCGAAGTTCGCGCGTTTGAAGCATCGGCGGCCGCGCTGCGGGGCTCGTGGAGTGGCCCGCCACTCAGACGCCCATGCGCGTCATCGAAGACCGTGCGCGAGCCGCCAAAAACAGCCATGCTGCCGTGGAACGAGACGTGGCCCCGTTGGATCGTCGCTTGAAGTTCCCGATGTCAGATGCGCTGTTCTCGCCCGCCTTCGAGCGCAATGCCCCATCGATCGTCGAAGTCCTGAAGCGCGTTGTTCCGCCGAGCGGCCTCGTTCTGGAGATCGCAAGCGGATCGGGCGAGCACGCCGTTCACTTCGCTCGTGCGATGCCCACCCTCGACTGGCAGCCCAGTGATCCGGACGAGGCGGCGCGGCGCAGCATCGTCGCCCATGCGTTTGCTTCGGGACTCTCGAACCTCCGGTCCCCGATGGCGCTCGACGCGGCCCGGCAGCCATGGCCGATAGCCAAGGCCGACGCGATCGTCGCGATCAACATGATCCATATCGCGCCCTGGGACGCGACCATCGGGCTGATGGCCGGTGCGGGCGCGACGCTACCTGCGGGTGGAATCCTCTATCTCTATGGCCCGTTTCGGGAGAATGATGCCCACACCGCGCCGAGCAACGCCGCCTTCGACGAGAGCTTGCGCATGCGGAACCCCTCTTGGGGTGTGCGTGACATCGAGGCTGTTGCAGCTGCCGCCGACAGGCACGGCTTCCGTCTCTCTGAGCGCGTCGCGATGCCCGCCAACAATCTCAGCCTGATCTTCCGCAAGCTGGATTGCCCCTCCGCGAACGGTGGCGGATCTGCGCGATGACGGCCTCCGCCTCGACGAGCGCGGTCGTCATCGGTGCCTCGGGAGGGATAGGCCAGGCTCTCGTGTGCGCCCTCGCGGCGAACCAAGCCTACAGCTCGGTCTTCGCGCTCTCCCGCTCGAAGCCGTTAGCACCGAATGGCGTCCGCACCGTTGCGATCGACCTCGGTGACGAGGCCACGATCGCTGCGGCTGCGGAAAGCATCGGTGCGGCCGGACCTGTCGGCTTGGTCATCGTAGCAACCGGACTCCTTCATCAAGACGGCGTTTTGCCTGAGAAAACATTCAAGGCGCTCGATCCCGCCGCGATGGCGACCGTCTTTTCGGTCAACACGATCGGCCCGGCGCTCGTGGCGAAGCATTTCGTGCCTTTGCTGGCGCGCCGGGGACGCTGCGTGTTTGCGGCGTTGTCGGCGCGGGTCGGATCCATCGAGGACAACCGTTTGGGCGGCTGGTACTCCTACCGCGCGTCGAAAGCGGCGTTGAACCAGATCCTGCGGACCCTTGCGATCGAAGTGGCTCGCACCCGGCCGGAGGCACTCGTCGTCGGCCTGCATCCGGGGACGGTCGCTTCCGAGTTGTCGCGGCCTTTTCGGTCGGATCCCAACGCCCACGGCGTCGTTCAGCCCGACGTGAGCGCGGCTCATCTCCTCCGCGTGCTCGATAGCCTCGCGGCAAAGGACACCGGCGGCGTCTTCGCCTGGGACGGCACGCGGATCCCAGCCTGAACGCGGTACCGACCGAGATACGCCCGGTGGTGGCCAACTGCTGGGCCGGCAAACGCTGCTTGCAACCCCTCGATAGCGACATCCGTCGACCGCTCAGCACACATTACAGCAAGCGAGGATGGATATAATAGAGTCGCAAATCCAGCCTCACGGAAGATCTTTGCGGCGCGCGGCGCCTCGCCGGTTCGAGGGCATGAGCTATAGTCGATTGTCCTCTGAGATCTTCGGCGACGGACTAAAACTTCAGCGTCAAACGCCCCGCCTCCACACGCCCGACAGTGTCCGCCACGCCGGTGCCAGCACGAAGCCCGTGAGCGGGATCAACAATCCGTCGACTGCCAACCCGATCAGGCCCGACGCCATCGCGGTGACGAGCCATTCGACGATGCCCGCGGCGAACGGGACGGATGAGGCTGCGCCGACCGCGGCCTGATGCGCGGTATGTGCCGGGGCCGACAGGCCGTAGGCCTCCATCCCGTGCATCAGGATCCCGCCACCGACCCAGATCATCGCCGCCGTGCCGACGACGGCCAGGATCTTGAGCAGGATCGGCATGCCATAAACCACCCCGCGTCCGAGACCACGGACGAGACTTCCGAACGGCGGTCCCGCCGTGCTGCCAGCGAGGGCAAGGCCTGCGTCGTCGGCCTTCACGATGAGCGCCACCACGCCGTAGACCCCCACGGTGATGCCGAGCGCGACGATGGCCAGGACGGCCGCCCGCATCCAGAAGGTGCCCTCCGGCAGCGCGGCCAGGGTGATGGCCATGATCTCGGCCGACAGGATGAAGTCGGTCTTGATCGCGCTCGCGACGCGGCTGTCTTCCCGGGCCTGATCGCTCCCTGGGTGGCCCAGGCCTTCCGCGTCGGGGCCGTGCGCGTGATGAGGATAGAGGGCCTCGTAGACCTTCTCGGTACCCTCGTAGCAGAGATACGCGCCGCCCAGCATCAGGAGCGGCGTGATCGCCCAAGGCGCGAAGGCACTGAGTGCGAGGGCACCGGGCAACAGGAACAGGAGCTTGTTCCGGAGCGATCCCAGGGCGATCTTGCCGACAATCGGCAGCTCGCGTTCTGCCGCGAAGCCGACGACGTAGCGCGGCGTGACCGCGGCATCGTCGATGACGACGCCGGCCGCCTTCGTTCCGGCCCTCGCGGCCTGCCCCGCCACGTCGTCGAGGGATGCCGCCGCCGCCCTGACCATGAACGCGACATCGTCCAGCAGGGCGATCAATCCAACGCTCACAGGTCTTCCCTCGTCAAAGATCGGTCCGCCAGACAGACGAACCGCGACCGGATTTGATCCGTCACACAGGGAGGTCGGTGCGACAAGGCCGCCGGAGGCGCCGACCCGGGACCTGACAGGCTCGGGATCCGATTCGCGCGCTATCGATCGGATGCGACGCGGCTCTCAAGGCGCCGGGGGCGCATCGATCCGCCGAACGGTCGAACCTGAGGCGGCCGCGTCGGTTGTCCGAACCGCCGGGTCACTCGGCGGGCTGAGGTGCGGAGCGGTCGTCGTGCTCCCGGGAAGCGGCAGGCTTACCCAGGAGGCGCTCGAAGGCGACGTAAAAGGTCGGCGTCACGAACAGGGTGATGAAGGTCGCCACCAGGAGGCCGCCGATCACCACGGTGCCCATCGAGACCCGGGCGTTGGCCCCGGCGCCGCTGGCGATGGCAAGCGGCACCGAGCCCATGATGAACGCGAATGAGGTCATCAGGATCGGGCGCATGCGCAGGCGCGCCGCATCCCGGGCGGCCTTGAGCACGTCCTCGCCCTGCTTGCGCAGATCCTCCGCGAACGCCACGAGCAGGATCGAGTTCTTGGCCGCCAGCCCGACCAGGAGCAGGAGACCGACCTGCCCGAAGATGTCGAGGGCGAGCCCCCGGATGGCCAGGAAGCCCACCGCGCCGAAGATCGCGATCGGCGTGCCGAGCAGGATCACGAAGGGCAGGCGCAGGGACTCGTACTGCCCGGCCAGCAGCAGGAAGATCATCAGCGTGCCGAGGCCGAAGATCAGAGGCGCGTAGCCGCCGGCGATCTTCTCCTGGTAGGCGACGTCGGTCCATTCCACCGCGTAGGTGGACGGCAGCTTGGAATCGGCCAGGGCCTCGATCGCCGCGATGGCGGTGCCCGAACTGGCGTTGGCCGCGGTGTCCACGGCGATCTCGATGGTGGGATAGGTGTTGTAGGACAGGACAGCGGTCGGGCCGGTGACGAAGTGCGTCTGGATCAGCGAACCGACGCGGACAGGCTCGCCGCGGTTGTTGAGCACGGTGAGCGCCTCGACATCCTCGATCGTCCTGCGTCCCGAGGCCTCGCTCTGCACGTAGACCTGATAGACGTAGCCGAACCGGTTGAAGAGGTTGACGAAGCTCGAGCCGACATAGGTCCCCAGCGCGTCGAACAGGTTCTGGAGCGGCACACCGAGCTGCTCGGCCTTGGCCCGGTCGATCTCCAGGCGCATCTGCGGGACGCCGTAGCTGGTCGTGGGGATCGCACGGCCGACCGAGGGCAGCTTCTCCATCTCAGCGATGAAGCGTTGTGCAGCCTCCGCGAGCTTGAGCCCACCGGAACCGCTGCGGTCCTGCAGTTCCAGCGTAAGGCCGCTGCGCGAGCCGAGCCCGGGGAGGGGTGAGGGGTTCACCACCCGGATCTGGCCATCGGGGTCGTGCTTGAAGCGCTTCTGCACCGTGGCGATGACATCGGTGACGCTCTGGTCGCGCTCGCCCCAGGGCTTCAGCGTCGGGATCTGGAACCCGTAGAACGGCGCGATCGCGTCCGCGAGGATGCTGCGGCCGGTCACCCCGATCGTGTGCTCCACGCTCGGGATCTCGCGCAGGGCCTCGCCGACACGGTCGACCATCTTATCGGTGCGGGCCACGGAGGCGCCCTTCGGCAGGACCACGTCGGCGAAGAAGTAGCCCTGGTCCTCGTCCGGCACGAAGCCGGAGGGCCGCTGCATCGTCATCCACACGGTCACGGCGGCGAAGAGCACGAACACGATGGCGACGAGGGCGATGTGGCCGGTCAGCCAGCCGATCGCAGCCACGAGGCGGCGGCTCGCGCCCTCCAGACCGGCGTTGAACCAGCGCAGGGGTGCCCGCCAGCGGCTCTCATCCTTGGCGTCCGCCTCACGGTGCTTGAGGATCAGCCCACACAGGGCCGGGGTCAGAGTCAGCGAAACCACCGCCGAGATCATCACCGAGATGGCGATGGTCAGCGCGAACTGGTTGTACAGCTTGCCGGTGAGGCCGGGGATGAAGGCCACCGGTACGAACAGGGCGGCCAGGACCAGGGTGGTGGCGATGACGGGGCCGGCAACCTCGGTCACGGCCTCCCGCGAAGCGGCTGGGGGGGCCATGCCCTCGTCCATCAGGCGCTCGGTGTTCTCGACCACGATGATCGCATCGTCGACCACGAGACCCACGGCCAGCACCATGCCGAGCAGGCTCAACGTGTTGAACGAGAAGCCGAGCAGGGCCATCGGCCCGAAGGTCCCGACCAGCGCCACCGGCACCGCGATGGCCGGGATCAGGGTCGCCCGCCAGTTCTGGAGGAACAGGTAGGTGACGATCACCACCAGGACGAGCGCCTCGAACAGGGTACGCACGACCTCGAAGATCGCCTCCTTGACGAATTCCGTACGGTCGAGTGCGATCTTGTATTTGAGGCCCGGCGGGAAGCGCTTGGCGAGGTCCACCATCGTGGCACGGGCGCCGTCCATCACCTGAACCGCGTTGGCGTCCGGATTCTGATAGAGCCCGAGCGTGGCCGAGGCTGCCCCGTCGAAGCTCGAGCGGACGCCGTATTGTTCGGAGCCGAGCTCGACCCGTGCCACGTCGCGGATGCGGACCACGGAGCCGTCCGGGTTCGCACGCAGAAGGATGTTGCCGAATTCCTCGGGCTTTCGCAGGCGCCCCTGGGTCACGAGTTGCAGCTCGAAGGCGGTCGCCTGATCGACCGGCGGTTTGCCGAGCGTGCCCGTGGTGATCTGCGCGTTCTGCTGCGTGATGGCGGTCGTGACCGTGCCCGGGCTGATGCCGAGGGCCTCCATCTTCAACGGATCGAGCCAGATCCGCATGGCGTAGCGCTTGTTGGAAAAGTTGACGATGCGGCCCATACCCTGGACCCGGCGCAGCGGCTTGATCACCTGCGTCTCGGCCCAGTTGGCCAGGAACAGCTCGTCGTAGGGCGCCCCGTCCTCAGCGTAGAGGACGATGTTGCCGAGCCGCTGGCGTGAGCTCTTCGTGATCTCCAAACCCTGGGCGTTGACCGAGGGCGGAAGCTTGGCCTCCGCCCGGTTGGCGCGGGTCAGCACTTCGGCGGCCGCGGCATCGAGGTCCGAGCCGACCTCGAAGGTCGCGTCCATGCTGACGCTGCCGTCGGTGTTGCTGGTCGAGTTGATGTAGAGCAGGTTCTGAGCGCCGTTGATCTCCTGCTCCAATGGGATCGCGATGGCCTCGTAGGCCTGCTGGGCGCTGGCCCCCGGATAGGTCGCCTGGATGTTGATAATCGGTGGGGCGATCTCGGGAAACTGAGCGATCGGCAAGGTCAGGCCGGCGACCGCGCCGATCAGCGTGATCAGTACGGAGATGACGCCGGCCAGGACCGGCCGATCGACGAAGCGGGCGAACATGCGGGATCGTGACTTCCGGTCGTGCGCCGCCGACGTGGAGGCCGCGTTGCAACGTCTGGCCGATGAGCGTGTTCCTCTGCCGCCGGGCGCTCGCTATCGCGGAGGGCCGAGCCTCGGGTCTTGGGAGCGTCAGTGGTGCGGACAGCAGTCAAGGTTGGTGTGGGGGCGGGGCTGATCGTCCTGGCGGGCGCAGGGGGCTGGTACGCGGCAGGGCGTCCCACGCCGGAGCGGATGGTCGCGGCGCTCCCGTTCACCGGCGGCGACACGGCGACCGAACCGGCCGAGCCGCCGCTGGACGTCCGGGTCATCACCGTGCGCAAGGTGAAGGTCCCGATCGCCTTCACGTATACCGGAACGATCATTTCCCAGCAGGATGCCACGTTGCAGGCGCGGGTGACCGGCAACGTGACGGAGCGCCCGTTCGAGCCGGGGGGCCACGTCAAGAAAGGGCAGGTGCTCTTCCATATTGATCCGAGGCCCTTCGAGGTGGCGCTGCAGACCGCCAAGTCGCAGCAGGCCCAGGCCCAGGCCCAGCTCACCTTCGCCCAGGCGGAGGTGGACCGCACTGAGACGCTCGCCGACAAGGGCTACGCCACCGAGCAGCGGTTTCAGCAGCTCCAGGCGAACCGGACCTCGGCGGTCGCACAGGTCCAGGGGGCGGAGGCCGCCATCGCCCGGCAGAACCTCAATCTGGATTACGCGGTCGTGAACGCCCCCTTCGACGGGCGCGCCAGCCTGTCCACCATCAACCCGGGCGATCTCGTCATCGAGAACCAGACCCAGTTGGTCTCCGTGGTCCAGCTCGATCCCATCGACATCCAGATGGCCCTGTCCTCGGAGGATTCAGAAGCGATCCGGGCGGCGATGCGGGATGGGGGCGTCACCGTGTCGGTCCTCGGCGAGGACGGGAAGCCAGTGCGTGAGGCCAAGATTTACCAGCTCGACAACCGGTTCGATCCCCGGACGGCGCGCCGCCTCGTCCGGGCTCTGATGCCGAACGACGACGAGCGCTTCCTGCCGGGCCAGTTCGTCCGCGCCAGTATCCGGACGGGCACGAAGGAAAGGCTGCTGGTGCCGACCGCCGCCCTCGACTCGCAGCTGGCCCAACAGATCGTCTACACGGTCGACGCGGGCGGTAAGATTCAGCAGAAGCCCGTGACGACGGGAGACACCTACGGCGAGAACACGGCGATCCTGGACGGGCTCGCGGATGGCGACCAGGTGGTCGTCGATCACCTGCAGGAGATGCGGCAAGACCTGAAAGTCGTCGCCCAGTCGGCGGGGGAGGTCGAACCCGACCGGAAGCCCGGACACGGGGACGCGGCCGCCTCAGGCAAGCCCGGGTAAGCCTAGCTGGCCACGCGGTCCATTTTCGCGCCACGTCGAGATTCTGTCGTCACGGGACGAGTTCTGCATGTCGAAGCTTCACTTGGCCCTCGCAAGCCTACTATTGATCGTTGGCAGCCTGCCCGCGACTGCGCGCACGGCCGAGTGCCGGGTCACCCGCGACGCCTACGCGTCGCTGAAGCAGGGGACGCACTACGATCAGGCGGTGAAAATCCTCGGCTGCCCGGGCCGTCGAGTGACCCACATGGAGATCGGCACCGTTCAGCGGGCGACGTATTCCTGGCGTGGAACCGGCCGCACCGGCGCCAACCTGAACCTGTCCTTCCGCAATGGTCGGCTCACGAGCAAGTCGCAGCTCGGCCTCAACTGAGAGCGACCGACCCGTTCCAGCGTCCGGCGCCAATCGATGGGATCGACGGGGGCGCGCATGCGCATGCGGGTCAGGCACGTCTTAAGGTCGGAAAGATCGCGCAGAACACGCTTGGTCGTTCACCTCTGAGGGTGAATCGGAGCGATTGGAATCGGTTGATCGCCTCCCCGCCAGTCCTGGTGGTGGCGCGCACAACGGCCGATCCGCGGCCCGCGCGCGTCAGAACCCGTATTTCCGCTTGCTACGACCGAAAGGCCACGGCGGGACAGGCTGAGGTTTGAGCCAGGGCGACGAAGCACTCCGCGCGACCGAACACGCACTTTTTCGCAAAAACGATCCGGGTGGCTAACAGTTCAGCCACCCGGATGGTTAGATCCGTCACGCTTTCGAACACCAGGCCAATCTAAGCTTCGCCGCCGCCTATCACGCGTCGGATATCAGCGATGGAAATCGCCAGCTCGCGGAAATCCAACCGCGGCGCTTACGAGCAACCGGTCGTGGACCCGCAGGTGTCGCACTTCAGGCAGGTGCCGTTGCGGACCAGCGTGAAGTTGGCGCATTCCGGGCATGCCTCGCCGACGTAGCCCTTCATCTTCGCCTCGGCCCGCCGGTCGGCGACGGTACGTTCCACTTTGGTGAAGGGGAGCGTGTCGGCGATCGTCTCGGTCTGCCGGGCCACCGCCGGCTCGGATTTGAGTGCCGAGGTGCCATGGATCGCATGGACGGTCCCGCCGGCCGGAGAGGTCTGGCCGGTACTTCCGGCACCGACGCCGACCGTGCCGCCGGCCGGGCCGCCTTGGATCAGGGTGAGGCGGTCGGCCGAGCCGCGCAGCAGGCCGCGCGATACGACCGAGGAGGCCGGTGCAGGCTTGGACCCGTCGCGCGTGGTGTCGCCGGCCTCGCCGCCGCCGAGCACCGTGCCGCCGATCTCGGCTGGGCTGACATGGGCAAGGTCGGCGCGACCGAGATAGGACACGGCCAGCTCGCGGAACACGTAGTCGAGGAGCGAGGTCGCGTTCTTGATCGCGTCGTTGCCCTGAACGAAGCCGGCCGGCTCAAACCGGGTGAAGGTGAACGCTTCGACATACTCCTCCAGCGGCACGCCGTACTGGAGCCCGAGCGAGATCGCGATGGCGAAGTTGTTCATCAGGCTCCGGAAGGTCGCGCCCTCCTTGTGCATGTCGATGAAGATCTCGCCGAGGCGGCCATCGTCGTACTCGCCGGTGCGCAAGTAGACCTTGTGCCCGCCGACAACCGCCTTCTGCGTATAGCCCTTGCGCCGGGCCGGCAGCTTCTCGCGGGACCGGATGTGCTCGACCCGCTCGATCACCCGCTCGACGATCTTCTCGGCGATCTGAGCGGCCTTGGAGGCGGCGGGGGCCTGGATCAGCGTCTCCAGGGCGTCATCCGCCTCGTCGTCCTCGTCGACGATGAGGGCGGCGTTGAGCGGCTGCGACAGCTTCGAGCCGTCGCGGTAGAGGGCGTTCGCCTTCAGCGCCAGGGTCCACGACAGGCGGTAGGCCGCCTTGCAATCCTCGACCGTGGCGTCGTTGGGCATGTTGATCGTCTTGGAGATCGCCCCCGAGATGAACGGCTGGGCCGCCGCCATCATGCGGATGTGGCTCTCCACGGACAGGTAGCGCTTGCCGATGCGGCCGCACGGGTTGGCGCAGTCGAACACCGGGTAGTGCTCACGCTTGAGGCCCGGCGCCCCTTCGAGCGTCATCGCCCCACAGATATGGGTGTTGGCGACTTCGATGTCCTTCTTGGTGAAGCCGAGGAATGGCAGCAGTTCGAAGGTCGGGTCCGAGAGCTTCTCGGCCGGGACCTTGAGGGTGTTGATCAAGAACTCGTCGCCAAGCGTCCAGCGGTTGAACACGAACTTGATGTCGAAGGCCGACTTCAGGCCCTTCTCGATCGCGGAGATCTTGTCGTCGGTGAAGCCCTTGGCCCGGAGGGTCGTCGGGTTGATCGCGGGGGCCTGGCCCATGGAGCCGTGGCCCACTGCGTAGGCCTCGATCTCGGCGATCTCGGATTCGCGGTAGCCCAGCGCCCGCAGCGCATCCGGCGCTGCCTGGTTGATGATCTTGAAGTAACCGCCGCCGGCGAGTTTCTTGAACTTAACCAGGGCGAAATCGGGCTCGATGCCGGTGGTGTCGCAATCCATCACGAGGCCGATCGTGCCCGTTGGCGCGATGACGGTCGTCTGGGCGTTGCGGTAGCCGTGGGTCTCGCCAAGCTGGAGCGCCCGGTCCCAAGCCGCGCGGGCATGGGCGCCGAGGTTGTCCTGTGGGATGTTGGCGTGGTCCAGCGGCACCGGCGCGATGCTCAGGAACTCGTAGCCCTCCGCCTCGCCGTGGGCGGCGCGGCGGTGGTTGCGGATCACCTTCAGCATCGCGTCGGCGTTGTCGTCGTAGGTCTGAAACGGGCCCAGCTCGGCCGCCATCTCGGCGGACGTGGCATAGGCCACGCCAGTCATGATCGCTGTCAGCGCACCGGCCAGGGCGCGGCCCTCATGGGAGTCGTAGGGGAGGCCCATGGTCATCAGCAGGCCGCCGATGTTGGCGTAGCCGAGGCCGAGCGTCCGGTACCGGAACGACAGCTCCGCAATCTCCTTCGACGGGAACTGCGCCATCATCACGGAGATCTCGAGCACCACCGTCCAGAGGCGGTTCAGGTGCTCGAACGCCTCGACATCGAAGCGCTTGGCCTGCCGGTCGTACATCGTCAGCAGGTTGGCCGAGGCCAGATTGCAGGCGGTGTCGTCCAGGAACATGTACTCCGAGCACGGGTTCGAGGCCCGGATCCGGCCGCCCTGCGGGCAGGTGTGCCATTCGTTCATCGTGGTGTTGAAGTGCAGGCCCGGATCCGCCGAGGCCCACGCCGCCTCGCCGATCTTTTCCCACAACTCGCGGGCCGGGATGGTCTTCGCGACCTTGCCGGTGGTGCGCTGGGTCAGGTGCCAGTCGGCGTCCGCATCGACCGCCCGCAGGAAATCGTCCGTCAGCGAGACGGAGTTGTTGGAGTTCTGGCCGGCGACCGTGAGGTAGGCCTCGGAATCCCAATCGGTGTCGTAGACGGGGAAATCGATCTTGGTGAAGCCCTGGCGAGCGAACTGGACCACGCGCTTGATATAGGCGTCCGGCACGGAAGCCTTGCGAGCGGCCTTGATCTCGCGCTTCAGGGCCGGGTTGCGCTCCGGATCGAAGCAGGCATCCCCTTCGGCCTCGCACTGGGTGCAGGCCTTCATCACCAGGCCGAGATGCTTGGAGACGACCTTCGAGCCGGTCACCAGGGCGGCGACCTTCTGCTCTTCCTTGACCTTCCAGTCGATGAAGGCCTCGATATCCGGGTGGTCGATGTCGACGATCACCATCTTGGCCGCGCGGCGCGTGGTGCCGCCCGACTTGATCGCGCCGGCGGCCCGGTCGCCGATCTTGAGGAAGCTCATCAGGCCGGAGGACTTGCCGCCGCCACCGAGCTTCTCGTTCTCGCCGCGGAGCGCGGAGAAATTCGAGCCGGTGCCGGAGCCGTACTTGAACAGGCGTGCCTCACGGACCCACAGGTCCATGATGCCACCGTCGTTGACGAGGTCGTCCTGCACGCCCTGGATGAAGCAGGCATGCGGTTGCGGGTGCTCGTAGCTCGACGCCGAGCGGGTCAGCTCACCGGTGCGGTAGTCGCAGTAGAAATGGCCCTGGCTCGGGCCGTCGATCCCATAGGCCCAGTGCAGGCCGGTGTTGAACCACTGCGGCGAGTTCGGCGCCACCATCTGCTTGGCCAGCATGAAACGCAGCTCGTCGAAGAACGCCGCGGCATCCTCCTCAGAGGAGAAATAGCGGCCCTTCCAGCCCCAGTAGGTCCAGCAGCCGGCGAGGCGGTCGAACACCTGCGTGGCCGAGGATTCGGAGCCGATCCGCTCCTCCTCGGGGAGCTCGGCCAGGGCGGCCTCGTCGGCGACCGAGCGCCACAGGAAGGAGGGGACGTCGTTTTCCTCGATCTTCCTGAGGCGCGCCGGAACGCCGGCCTTGCGGAAGTACTTCTGGGCCAGCACGTCGCTCGCGACCTGGCTCCAGCTCTCCGGAACGTCGATGCCGTCGAGGCGGAACACCACCGAGCCATCGGGGTTGCGAATTTCGCTCAAGGCCTTGCGGAACGGAATACCGGTATAGGGCGACTGTCCGGCCGTGGTGTAGCGACGCTCGAACCGCATAAGACACACCTCTCCCGTCGGGACACGGATGTCCCGGCCCCGCTGGGCGCGGGGTCGATTCCCAATAAGGGGGTCGCGTTCGCTCTCACCCGGAAACCGGAAGCGAGGCGACTCAGCGAAGATGATTTTAGGACGGTCGAACCTGCCGAAACGCACCACAGGGGGCGGCGCGACCGATGAAGGGACAATACCGCCGCCATCGCTCTCACGTCAACAAGTAGTGTGCGCCGGCGCGGTTCCCCGCTAGATGTTGTGCCGGTTCGTATAAACCTGTGGATATCCGCAGCGCGTTGGATAAGTGCCCTTCCGGCATTCGGGATTCGGAGCGAAAAAATTTTCGATCCACACCCTGTAGTAGAGGCACTTTATCGCGGGTCGTGAATAGCCGGCTGAGGTCCGGGGTGGGCGTTGCGGCGCAGCGACAGTTGGGCCCCATGGCTGGACTCGGGCGCGCGCGCTCACCATAACGGCGCCAGAAGCGCCTCTGCGGCGCGGCTTGCTACCGGGACCGGCGATGGCGCTGAAGGACACTTTGCTGCGCGTCTTCACGTGGTGGAACGGCCAGACCGTCTCGCTCGCGCTCCAGACCGCCCGCACCGGCATCTTCGTCGGCGAGGATGATTTCGGAAACAAGTACTACAAGGCCGAAGGCGCGCTGATCGACCGCTCGGTCGGCTCGGAGCGGCGCTGGGTGGTCTATAACGGCTACGCCGACGCGTCGAAGGTGCCGCCCGGCTGGCGCGGCTGGCTCTGCCACAACGTCGATCTCGCCCCGAGCGAGGAGGCCTACACGCCGCGCGCCTGGCAGCAGCCACATGTCGAGAACCAGACCGGCACGCCGAACGCCTACCGGCCGCAGGGCTCGCAGCTTTCTTGGGGCTCCCGTCCGGCCGCGACCGGCGATTACGTGTCCTGGACGCCCGACGAGTAGGCTTGCACGCCGGATCAGGAGGCTTGCGGCTGCGGCGCCCTTTTACCGCCACCGTTCCGGTGTTCATCGCGAGGCCACCCGATCCGACCGCCGCGCCCGTGACGGCGCGACCGGCCTTCCTCTAGAGCCTCGTCCCGGATCCGGGCTGCGGCCCTGGGGTCCTTGTTCCGCATCGTCGTCTTCCGAGAGTCGGCCACCCCGTTTCGGGACGATGCATTAGGGGTCCGAGCCTTGAGCCGCACCAAAGCCCTCGCACGCCCCGTCCTGGCCCTCGGTCTGGCATTGGCCCTCGGGGCCAGCCCTGCCGCGGCCGACAAGATCAAGAATCCGACCGCGGTCTTCTCCGGCCTCGACAAGATCACGGGCCGCATCGTGTCCTTCGAGGTCGCGGTGGACGAGACCGTGCAGTTCGGGTCGCTGCAGATGACCCCGCGGGTATGCTACACGCGTCCGCCCACCGAGAGCGCCAAGACCACCGCGTTCCTCGAAGTCGATGAGGTCACCCTCGACAACAAGTACCGGCGCATCTTCACCGGGTGGATGTTCGCGTCGAGCCCCGGCCTGCACGCCATCGAGCACCCGATCTACGATGTCTGGCTGGTCGACTGCAAAGGCGGCAGCGACGTGATCGCCGAGGCGAAGGAGCAGGAGGACGTGCCGGCGGTGGCGGCCAAGCCGGAGCGGACGAAGCGCGCGGGCCGGGATTCGACCAAGACTGCTCAGCAGCTGAACGCCGCCGGCCAGGTCGATGTCGAGGCGCCGCGCGGCGTGCCGGTGCAGCCGCGCCAGAAACCCTCGCGAAAGTTCTTCCCGTCGAACGAGGGACCGGCTCCGGCCCCGCCGCCCCCGCCGCAGCCGCAAAACCTGTTCGACGCGCTGTTCCGCTGAAGCTCAGTCGCCCGCGCCGACGCCGAGCGCATCCAGCACCCGCGCGCCAGGGACAGTCCCGTCGCAGGGCCATACGTTCCAGTCGGCGTCCGCGTCGAGGGCAATGGCGAGCCGCCGCTTGTAGATGTGCCGCGGCAACTCCTCGGCACCGAACTGCGTGAGGTGATCGGTCACGAACTGGGTGTCGGCGAGGCGGTAGCCTCCGGCGCGCAGTCGGGCCATCAGGTGGACGAGGGCGACCTTCGAGGCGTCGCGCACCTCGTGAAACATGCTCTCGCCGAAGAAGGCCGCCCCCAGCGAGACGCCGTAGAGGCCGCCCACCAGGCGCCCGTCCGCGCCGGCGTAGACCTCGACGGTATGGACATGCCCGAGGTCGAACAGCGCGCCGTAGAGCTCACGGATCCGCCCGTTGATCCAGGTCTTCTCGCTGTCTCGGCGGGGCGCGGCGCAGCCACTGATCACCCCGTCGAAATCCGTGTCGCACCGGACCTCGAACTGGTCGGACCGCACGGTCCGGGCCAGGCGCCGGGACACCCTGAACCCGTCGAGCGGCAGCACCCCGCGCGCCCGCGGCTCGACCCAGTAGAGGGTCGGGTCGGTCGCATCCTCCGCCATCGGAAAAATGCCCGCCGCGTAGGCCTTCAGCAGGATCTCGGGGGTGATGTCCACGCGGGTCGGATCGTGCATGGGACGAGTGTCGCGCGGCGCCGATCCAAATGCCAGAGCCGGCATCGGACCTGATCGCCGCAAGCCGGCGGTGCGATCCCGGCCGGGCTCAGACCTTCATCCCGCCGTCTTCGAGGAAATGCTCGAGCCAGTGGATGTCGTAGAGGCCGTTCTGGACGTCCGGGTTACGCACCAGGGTGCGGAACAGCGGCAGGGTGGTGTCGATACCGTCGATCACGAACTCGTCCAGCGCCCGGCGCAGGCGCATCAGGCACTCGTTGCGGGTGCGCCCGTGCACGATCAGCTTGCCGATCAGCGAGTCGTAATGCGGCGGGATCCGGTAGCCCTGGAACGCCGCGGAATCGACCCGGACCCCGAGGCCGCCGGGGGTGTGGTAATGGGTGATCTGGCCGGGGGAGGGCCGGAAGGTCTCCGGGTGCTCGGCGTTGATCCGGCACTCGATGGCGTGACCCTCGACCTTGATGTCGGATTGCGACACCGAGAGCGAGCCCCCCGAGGCGACCTGGATCTGTTCGATCACCAGGTCGATCCCGGTGATCATCTCGGTGACCGGATGCTCGACCTGGATGCGGGTGTTCATTTCGATGAAGTAGAACCGCCCGTCCTCGTAGAGGAACTCGACCGTGCCGGCACCGAGATAGCCCAGCTCCTTCATGGCGTTGGCGCAGATGCCGCCGATCTCGGCGCGCATCGATTCGTTGAGCGCGGGAGAGCCGCCTTCCTCCCAGACCTTCTGGTGCCGGCGCTGCAGCGAGCAATCGCGTTCGGCCAGATGGACCGCGCCGCCCCGGCCGTCGCCGAGCACCTGCACCTCGATGTGCCGGGGCTTTTCCAGATACTTCTCCAGGTAGACCGCGTCGTCGCCGAATGCGGCCTTGGCCTCGGAGCGGGCCATGCCGATCGCCTGCTCCAGCTCGGACTCGGTGCGGGCGACCTTCATGCCGCGACCGCCGCCGCCGGCCGCCGCCTTGACCAGGACGGGGTAGCCGATCTCGGCGGCGACCCGCTTGGCGTCGTCGATATCCTCGACGCCGCCCTCAGAGCCCGGCACGCACGGGATGCCGAGCTTCACGGCCGTACGCTTGGCCTCGATCTTGTCGCCCATGGTGCGGATGTGTTGCGCCTTGGGGCCGATGAAGCCGATCTGGTGATGCGCCAGAACCTCGGCGAACCGGGCGTTCTCAGACAGGAAACCATAGCCCGGGTGCACCGCGTCCGCCCCGGTTATCTCGCAGGCCGCGATGATCGACGGGATGTTGAGGTAGCTGTCCCGGGCGGCGGGCGGCCCGATGCAGACGCTCTCATCGGCCAGACGGACATGCATGGCGTCCGCGTCGGCGGTGGAATGGACCGCCACGGTGGCGATCCCGAGTTCCTTCGCCGCCCGCAGGATGCGCAGGGCGATCTCGCCGCGGTTCGCGATCAGGATCTTGTCGAACATCGAACCCTTAGAGCGTCCCGGCGATCCGACGGGACCGCGCAGGATGATCTATCCTCTTGTTGCGCGCCGTTTTCCAGGCCTGACGTGGCGGTCGATGCGGCGGAAGACGCTCGAACCGCCTACACGGAAGTCATCGCCGCCTGCTCGTAGCAGGCGGACGGACCGGCGAAGCGAACAGGCCGCCCCGCGCGTCGCTCAGGCGATGACCAGGAGGGCCTCGCCGAACTCGACCGGCTGGCCGTCCTCGACGAAAATCGCCGTCACCGTGCCGGCACGGGGCGCCACGATCTCGTTGAAGGTCTTCATCGCCTCGATGAGGAGCAGCTTGTCGCCGACCTCGACCTTGGAGCCGATATCGATGAACGCCTTGGCCTCCGGGGAGGGGCGCAGGTAGGCGGTCCCGACCATCGGCGACGGTACCGAACCGGGATGCGCCCGGGCCGGCTCCGCCGGAGCCAGGGCCCCCGTCGGCGGCGCCACGGGCGGTGCGGCGGCGGCGACCGGTGCGGGAGCCGCTACCTGGACGTTGACGGGCTCGAGCCGCCGCACGACGCGGATCCGCAGGTCTCCCTTCTCGACCTCGATCTCGGACAGGCCGGTCTCGGTGACGAGGTTGGCGAGTTCGCGGACGAGCTCGGAATCGATGGGATCGTTCTTGGGCATCCGGCCTTCTTCGTATCGCGCCGCGGCGGTCGGTTCATCCGGCATGCGCGCTGGCACTCGATCACAGCCTCATGGCTGGCGGCTCTTAGCGCATCGTTCCGGGGATCGGAACCGGCACGAAGCGCTAGAACTTTGGTTTTGCATCATCTTTTTCCGAAAGGCGGCAACCGCCCTTCGCGATGATGGTCTAGACGAAGGCGGCCGGGGGGGACAAGGCCGCGCCCTTCGCCATCCGCCGGTGGAAAGCTCCGGTGGGGCGCCTCAGCAAGAGGCGTGGCCACATTGGCGGACATCCGCGATCGTCTTCCGGATCGGATCGACGCCGACGGCGCCTGGAATCACCTCGTCGCCGATGATGAAAGCCGGCGTCCCGGACAGGCCGAGCCGGTCACCCAGGCCGCGGTTCTCGCTGAGCGCGGCCTTCACCTCGGGGGAGGCCATGTCCTTCTGCAGCTTGACCGTGTCGGCGCCGAGGTCCTTGGCGACCTGGATCGCCCGGGCACCGTTCACGCGGCCCTTGGTCTCCAACAGTTTCTGGTGGAATTCGAACAGCTTGTCGCCCTTCAGCTGCTGGCGCACCGCGACCGCGACCTGGCTCGCCTCGAGGGATTCCGGACCGAGCACCGGGAAGTCCTTGATCACCACCCGCAGCTTCGGGTCCGTCTTGATCAGGGTCTGCACGTCGATCAGCGCCTTGCGGCAATAACCGCAATTGTAGTCGAAGAACTCGACCAGCGTAACGTCGCCCGCGGGGTTGCCGGCGACGACATCGTGCGGGCCGTTGATCAGGGCCTCGCGGGCCTCCTTGAGGGCCGCCGTCTGAGCGAGGCGCTGCGTCTCCGCCTGCTGCTTCTCGGCCTCGGCCAGGGCCTCCTGCAGCACTTCGGGGTGCTTGATCAGGTAGTCCTTGACGATCGCTTCGATGCCGGCCCGCTGCGCGTCCGTGAACGGGGAGCCCACGGCAGCGGCGGCCGGAGCGGCGGACTGCGTAGCGTCCTGCGCCGAAGCCGGGACGGCGGCGAGGCCGAGCGCCAGGGCCAGCGCGGGCAGGGAGCGGTTGAAGAGCATGGATCCTCGCTTGCGCGGCAAGCCGGCCCGCGCGTGGCGCAAGCGGTAAAGGGTGGGTTAGGCGTTTTCGCGGCGCCGGGTCAAATCGCGATCCCGGCCGGGAGATCCCGCCCGCCGCGCGTCATCCGGTTCGTCATGCCCAAGCTGTTCCGCGCCTTCTGGCTACGCCCGCACCTGCTCTGCGCGATCCTGGTGGCGGTCGCCGCCGCCCTGCTGGTGCCCGGCCTCGACCCGGGGATGCGGCTGCTCGTCGGCTGGTGCGCCGGCGTGATCGTCCATGCCGGCCTCGTCATACGGCGAGCCACCGGCCAGACCCGGGACGCCATGCGGCGCGAGGCCGCCCGGCTCGACGACAGCGCCAGGGTGATCACGGTCTTCGCCCTGCTGGCGGCGGCCGCGAGCCTCGGCTCGGTGGCGGTGCTGGTCGTCGGCGGCCGCATCGCTGGGCCCGGCGCGCGCTACGCCCTGGCGCTCGCCGGAACGAGCCTGCTCTGCACCTGGGTGTTCGTGCAGATGATCTTCACGGTGCACTACGCCCACGTCTATTACGGCGCCGAGGACGAGGCGGGCGCCGAGCGCGGAGGCCTAGATTTCCACGGCGAGACCGAACCGGATTTCTGGGATTTTCTGTACTTCACCGTGACCATCGGGGCCGCGGCCGCCACCTCCGACACCAACCTCACCAGCAAGAGGATGCGCAGGATCGCGACGGTGCAGACGGTGGGCGCCTACCTGTTCAACACCGGCATCCTGGCTCTGGTGGTCAACATGGCTGCCGGCTTCGCGCCGCACTGACACCGGTTGAGGGCTGGGCCGCCAGGGGCTAACCCCGAGCACTGCACCGTCTCCGCCCTCGCGCCCCGTCAGGAAAGCATGATCCCGATCTCCCGGCGGGCCGCCGCCGTCCAGCCGTTCCTCGCCATGGACGTCATGGCCGCGGCCGCCGCCAAGGCCCGGCGCGGCGACGACGTGGTGCGCATGGAGGTCGGCCAGCCCTCTGCGCCGGCCCCGCGGGCGGTGATCGCGGCGGCGCAGGCGGCGCTCGCCACCGGCCGCGTCCCCTATACCGAGGCGCTCGGCCTGCCGGCTCTGCGCGAGCGGATCGCCCGGGATTATGCCGAGCGCCATCGCGTCGCGGTGAGCCCGGAGCGGGTGGTGATCACCACCGGCTCCTCGGCAGGCTTCGTGCTGGCCTTCATGAGCCTGTTCGATGCCGGCGCCCGGGTGGCGGTGCCGCAGCCCGGCTATCCGGCCTACCGCAGCATCCTGGCCTCCCTCGATCTCGTGCCGGCCCCGATGGTGCTGCGCGTCGAGGACCGTTTCGCTCCCACGGCCGCGCTCCTGCGCGAGGCCCATGCGCGCGCACCGGTGGCCGGCGCCCTGGTGATGAGCCCGGCCAACCCCTCCGGCACGGTGATCACGGAGGACGCGTTGCGGGACCTCTGCACGGCCACCCGCGACTTGAACCTGCCGCTGATCTCGGACGAGATCTATCACGGCCTCAGCTACGGCGTTCCGACCGTGACTGCCCTGCGGTTCGACCCCGACGCGGTGGTGATCAACTCGTTCTCGAAATACCACTGCATGACCGGCTGGCGGGTCGGCTGGATGGTGGTGCCGGAGGTTCTGGTCCGCCCGATCGAGCGGCTGGCGCAGAACCTCTACATCTCGGCGCCCTACCTTTCGCAGATCGGCGCGCTCGCCGCGCTGGACGCCACGGAAGAACTCGACGCCGTCCGCGACGGCTATGCCCGCAACCGGGCGATCCTCCTCGACGCGCTGCCCGGCCTCGGCCTCGGGCGCGTGCACCCGGCCGACGGCGCCTTCTACCTTTACGCGGACGTGGCGAACCTCACCAACGACGCCACCGATTTCTGCAGGCGCATGCTCGACGAGGCCAACGTCGCGGCGACCCCGGGGCTCGATTTCGATCCGGATCTCGGCCACCACCACGTCCGGTTCTCGTTCGCCGGCTCCGAGGCCGAGTGCCGGGAGGCGGTGGTGCGGCTGCGGACCTGGCTGCGCTGAACGATCAGGCCGCGCCCACCGGCACCAGGGCGCGGACCGCCTCGGCCAGATCCGAGAAATGCTCGATCACCCGGTCGGGCCCGAGCTCGGCCACCGGCACGTCGGTGTAGCCGAACGTCACCGCCACCACCGGGATGCCGGCGGCCTTGGCGGTGTCGATGTCGGTGCGCGAGTCGCCGACCATCACGGCCCGGGCCGGGTCGCCCCCAGCGCGTTCGATCGTGCCGGTGAGGTGGCTCGGATCGGGCTTGTAGGCCGGGAAGGTGTCGCGCCCGCAGATCGCCGCGAAGCGATGGCCGATCCCGAGCAGGCGCAGCAGCTCCACCGACTGGCCCTCGAACTTGTTGGTGCAGACCGCCAGCCGGAAGCCCGCCGCCTCCAGCGTGTCCAGCGCCTCCGCCACACCGGGATAGAGGTGCGACGTGTCGGCGAGGTGCTCGCCGTAATGGGCGATGAAAGCCTTGAACAGCCGCTCGTGGTCCTCCGGCGAGAGCGCGCGGCCCTCCGCCTCGAAGCCCCGCCGGATCAGCGCCTTGGCGCCGGCCCCGATCAGGCCGCGGGCCTGGGACAGGGGCAGCTCGGCCAGGCCTTCGCGCTTCATCAGCACGTTGAGCGTGCCGATGAGGTCGCCCGCGGTCTCGGCCAGGGTCCCGTCCAGGTCGAACACGGCAATCGGCGGACGGGCGGTCGATTCGGGCGGCATCGGGACGGGCTCCTGCTGGGCTACGGCCTCGCTAAAGCCGGCCGGAGGCGGGTGCAAGGCGGCGCGGCGCCCCACACTCGCCCGAAAGCCCAGCGAAAGGCGAGGGGCGTCAGTTCCCGGATCCCGTGATGAAACCGTCTCTGCTCTTGCTTGCCACCTGCCTTGCGCTCGCCAGCGCGCCGGCCGCCGCGACCTCGTTCGAGTTCGTGCCCGCGCCGCAGACCGACCTGAACCGGATGTACCGGGTCGACAAGGTTACCGGCGAGGTGACCTCGTGCCAGTACGGGCTTCAGGAATCGGCCGGCGGCATCGGCCAGACCGTGTGCTTCGGCCCCGGGGAGGGCGCCGGGGCTCAGGCGCCGTCGGAATACGGGCTGGTCGCAAGCCGCCACACACGCGAGGCCGGCGTGTTCCGGGTCAACTACCGGACCGGCGAAATGAGTATCTGCTTCGTGCTGGTGAAGAAGGAGCAGGTGGTCTGCACTCAGCAGGCCAAGCCCGGCGCCGAGGGCGCCTCCGATGCGCCGCTGACCGGACCCGCGCCCGGCAGGGCCGGGGCCAGCGCCACGCCGGCACAGGGCGGCCGCTTTTGAAGCCAGCGGCCCCGCGGAGCCGTTCCGGTCCGCCCTGCGGCATGCTAGGGGCCGCGCGACCGACTCAGGAAGCCCGGCTGCCCCGCATGCGCGACATCTCGATCCACCCCGCTCACCGGGCGTCCCTGCGGTGAGCGGACCGGACCTGCGCCGGGCGGCGGCGGCGCGCGCCCTCGACCTGGTCGAGCCTGGCATGCGGCTGGGCCTCGGCACCGGCTCGACCGCGGCGGCCTTCGTGGCCCTGCTGGGCGACCGCGTCCGCGACGGGCTCGACATCGTCGGCGTGCCGACCTCAGAGGCGACGCGGGTGCAGGCCGAAACCCTCGGCATCCGCCTCGCTACCCTGGACGAACAGCCCGAGCTCGACCTGACCATCGACGGCGCCGACGAGGTGGACGACCAGATGCGCCTGATCAAGGGCGGCGGCGCCGCGCTGTTGCGGGAGAAGATCGTCGCCTGCGCCAGCCGCCGCATGGTTGTGATCGCCGATGCGGCCAAGCATGTCGCCCGGCTCGGCGCCTTCCCGCTGCCGATCGAGGTGAACCTGTTCGGCCTCACCGCCACGCACCGCGCGGTCGAGGCGGCTGTCGCCAAGGTCGGCTGCTCCGGCCCGGTGCGGTTGCGCCGCGATCCGGCCGGCAAGCCGCTTCTCACCGATGGCGGCCACCACATCCTCGACGCCCATCTCGGCGCGATCCCCGATCCGGACGCGCTCGGAGCCGCCCTCTGGTCGGTGCCGGGCGTCGTCGAGCACGGCCTGTTCCTCGGCATCGCCGACGCCGCGATCCTGGCGGCGGACCGCGACGGGCGGGCCGAGGTCACCATTCTCGGCAGCCTGGTCTGAAGCGCCAAACCCTTTCGCAGGAACATTCACCATGTCCCGACGCCTCACCGCCGCGCTCGGCCTCGCGCTCGCCGCGGCCACAATTCTCCCGCATGCGGCTTGGGCCCAAGCCAACAAGCCGGCCCCGGGCAAGCCCGCGGCGCAGCCGAACACGCCGGCCGCCGCGACGCCGAATTTCACGGCGAGCCACCTCGCTCTTGCCCGCGAGGTAATGCTCAGCTCCGGCATCGCCCGCTCGTTCGATTCGGTCCTGCCGGCCTTCGCCGACCAAATCCGCAAGCAGACGGTGACCCGGCCGGAACTCGCCAAGGATCTCGACGAGGTGCTGACCGCCCTCCAGCCGGAGATGGAACTGCAGAAGCAGCGCATGATCGACATCGCCGCCCGCACCTACGCGGCGAAGTTCCCGGAGCCCGAGTTGAAGGAGATCGCGACCTTCTTCCGCTCGCCGGCCGGCAAGCACTACGTCGAGGCCCAGCCGCAGCTCCTCGACGAGATGGTGCAGGAGATGCAGGACTGGACGCAGGAAGTGTCCGAATACGTCATGGTCCGGGTTCGGGCCGAGATGGGCAAGCGCGGCCATCAGATGCAGTGAAGGGGGCGCGGGCGGTCGCGAGATCGGCTGCATCCCCGACTGTCCCACCCACGCGCTGATCCCAAGGCGACGGAGCGCAGCGGAGGCCCGTCTGAAGCCGTCCAAAGATCGCACGGCTGTCTGGAGGACTCCTTCGAAGCTCGCTGTGCTCCCACCTCGGGATGAGGGGGTCGTTTGGAGATCCGTTGCCCCTGAACGTCATGCGAGCGCCGTCTAACGCCCACAGGGCCTCCGAGAAGCTCGCCAGCCGCCTCTACACGGCGGGTGCGATCCTGCTCGCCGTCCTGCCGCTTGCCATGGTGCTCGCCAACCGGTCGAGCCCGGTGGTCATCGCCCTCGCCGCGCTCGCCTTCCTCGTCGGACGCTTCTTCGAGGATCGCCGTACCCTCGTGCCCCGGCTGCTGGCTCCGCTGGGCACGCCACTCGGCATCGCGGCGCTCGCCTTCCTGGCCTGGTGCCTCGTCTCCTTCGCCTGGGCGCCGTTCCCTGGCTCGTCGCTGCGGGTGCTCGGCGAATTCCTGCCGACCCTGGCCGCCGCCTACCTGCTCACCTGCCTCGCCCCCGGGCGGATCCCGGCATTCGCGCCCCGCCTCGCCGCAGCCGCGACCGCTCTGGCGGGCCTCGTCATCGCGGTCGACCTCGCCGCGGACCTCGCCCTCGAACGGGCGCTCGGACGCCGGGTCGCCGCCTTCGTGCACAATCGCCCGGCTTTGACGCTGGACCTCGTCGCCGGTCCCGTCGCGCTGGTGCTGTGGCGCGCCTGGTCCCGGGGCCTCGCGGCGGCCAGCCTGGTCTTCGCGGCTCTCGGCATTCTGCGCTCGATCAGCGGCGCCGCCCAGCTGGGGCTCCTGGCCGGGGCCGGGCTGTTCGGCCTGGCCCGGCTGCTCCCGACGCGGGTCGGGATCGCGCTTGCCGGCGTTGGCCTCGGCCTCGCCGTGGCACTCGCCCCTGTCGAGGGCGACCTGCTCGCCCGGATCATGCCGGACGCCGCGCATGAGCGTCTGGTGCAATCCTCCTCGCGGGCGCGGGTCGCCATCGCGCGCAGTTTCGGCGCGGCCGTGGCGGCCGATCCGTGGCGCGGGGCCGGATTCGGGACCAGCGCGCGCTTCGCCGAGGCTCCCGCGGCCGGGACGGTCGCGCCCGAGATGCGGGTCCTCCTCGGGGTCGGCCACCCGCATAACAGCTTCCTGCAGGTCTGGGCCGAACTGGGATTGCCCGGTGCGCTCCTCGGCGCGCTGGTCCTGATGCTGATGCTCGGCCGCGTCGCCGGGATGCGGCAGCCCGACCGCGCCGCGGCACTGGGTCTCGTCGCCAGCGCGGCCGCCATCGCGTTCGTCGAGCACAATGGCTGGGCGGCGTGGTGGACGGCTGGGCTCGGCGCTGCCATCACGTGGATGCGCGAAGCCATTTGGATGCGTGAGGCGGCGACGTCCCGCACGGATACGAGACGCGAGATGGACGGCCCCGCATGAGCGCTTTCGACGTCGACCTCTTCGTCATCGGCGGCGGCTCCGGAGGCGTCCGGGCCGCCCGGATCGCGGCCGGCTACGGCGCCAAGGTCATGCTGGCCGAGGAGTACCGGGTCGGCGGCACCTGCGTGATCCGCGGCTGCGTGCCGAAGAAGCTCATGGTCTATGCCGGCCGCTTCGCCGACGAATTCGAGGATGCCGCGGGCTTCGGGTGGACGGTCGATAAGCCGCGCTTCGACTGGAGCGTCCTCAAGCGGCGCCGCGACGCGGAGGTCACCCGGCTCGAAGGGATCTACGACACCAACCTGATGCGCGCCGGCGTCGAGATCCTGCCCGAGCGCGCGGTGATCGAGGATCCGCACACGATCAGCCTGCTCGGCTCGGACCGGACGGTGCGGGCGGCGCGGATCCTGGTCGCGGTCGGCGCGCATCCGGTGAAGGAGCCCGCGGTGCCGGGAATCGAGTTCGCGATCACCTCGAACGAGGTGTTCGAACTCGAGGGCCTGCCCGAGCGAATCCTGGTGATCGGCGGCGGCTACATCGCGGTGGAATTCGCCGGCGTGTTCGCGGCGCTCGGCAGCCGCACGACCCTGCTCCACCGGGGCGACCGGCTGCTGCGCGGCTTCGACGACGAGGTCCGCGATGCCCTCGCCGAGGCCTATCGCCAGCGCATGGATCTGCGGCTCGGCCGTACGCTGATCCGGATCGACCGGCGCGAAGCCGGTCTGTGCGCGCAGCTCGACGACGGCTCCGAGATCCTGGTCGATCAGGTCCTGGTGGCCACCGGGCGGCGCCCGAACGTCGCCGGGCTCGGTCTGGAGAAGGTCGGGATCGAGACCGACGCCGCCGGGGCGATCCCGGTGGACGCCTATTCCCAGACCACGGTCCCGTCGATCTACGCGGTCGGCGACGTCACCAACCGCGCCAACCTGACCCCGGTGGCGATCCGCGAGGGCCACGCATTCGCCGACACGGTCTACGGGGGCAGGCCGTCCTGCGTCGACCACCGGCTGATCCCGACCGCGGTGTTCTCGACGCCGGAGATCGGCATCGTCGGCCATACCGAGGCTGCCGCCCGGGAAATCTACGGCAAGATCGACGTTTACAAGGCGCGCTTCCGACCCATGAAAGCGACGCTCTCGGGCCGTGAGGAGCGGATCCTCATGAAGGTGCTGGTCGATTGCGCCAGTGACCGGGTGGTGGGCGTCCACATCTTCGGCCACGATGCCGGCGAGGTGATCCAAGCCGTTGGCATCGCTGTCACCATGGGCGCCACCAAGGCGGATTTCGACCGGACGATCGCGGTCCACCCCACCGCCGCCGAAGAACTCGTCACCATGCGGGTGCCGGAAGTGACCAAGCATCCGGTCGGCGTCGGGTAAGTTCCCCGCGTCGCGGGGTCTCGACGCGGTGCGCGGCCGAGCCATATCAGGGGGATGGGTAAGCAAGGCGCAGGCAAGGGCAATCGCGAGGACGACGCGTACGCGCGCCGTCAGGCGATCATAGACGGCCTCCTGGCCGATGCCCTCCGGCCGGCCTTCAGCTATCGGGTGCCGAGCCACGACGCGCTGCCCGCCGACATCCGCCGGGCGATCGACCGGCTGCTCGCGAAGGCCGAGACCCAGCGCAGCCGCTGCCTGACCTACGACGACCTCGAGGAGGCGCTTCCGCCGCGCGACGTCTCCGCGGAGGATCTGGAAGCGATCTTCTGGATTCTGGCCGAGCACGGGATCGAGGTCGAGGACGGCGAAGCCTGAGCGAGCGGGGACTCCACACAGGCGCCTTGAGGCATCCGTGAACGCGGCTTGCTCACGCCGCGGGAGAATTCCCGCCGCCATTCCGGGGAGCCTGAGGCGTGCCTGGGATCCAGAGACGCCGAGGACGCAAGTGCTTGACGCGGCGGTAATTATGGATCCCAGGTTCCGCTTCGCGACCGCGGGATGACGGGAATAATGTTCGCGCCTCGGTGAACCTTCAAACCTGCAGGGGGCATGTTCCTCACGCGCTCGGTTTGGCGTCCAAACCATCCCCCGCAGGCAAACCCGGCCCCAACTCTGCTTCAGGCTCCTGCCAGCCCGCAGGAATCCGCCCCTCGCATGCGCTGGGGAACCTCTCTATAAGCCGCGCTTCGCGCGTCATGCGCGATCGCACGACGAACGTGCGCGGAGAGAGGTCATGGCCGAGCGTTGGACACCGAAGAACTGGCGGAACCTACCGATCCAGCAGGTCCCCGCCTATCCGGATTCGGCGGCGCTGCAGGCGGTCGAGACCCAGATCGCGAGCTTTCCCCCGCTGGTTTTTGCCGGTGAGGCGCGCAAACTGAAGACGGCGCTCGGGCGCGTCGCGGCGGGCGAGGCCTTCCTGCTCCAGGGCGGCGACTGCGCCGAGAGCTTCGACGAGCATTCGGCCGACAACATCCGCGACTTCTTCCGGGTGTTCCTGCAGATGGCGATGGTGCTCACCTTTGCGGGCGGCTCGCCCGTGGTGAAGGTCGGGCGTATCGCCGGCCAGTTCGCCAAGCCGCGCTCGTCCCCCACCGAGACCCTCGATGGCGTGAGCCTGCCGAGCTACCGCGGCGACATCGTCAACGGCATCGGCTTCACGGAGGAGGCCCGCACGCCGGATCCGCGCCGTCAGGTCGAGGCTTACCGGCAATCGGCCGCGACCCTGAACCTGCTGCGCGCCTTCGCCACCGGCGGCTACGCCAACCTGGAGAACGCGCACCGCTGGATGCTGGGCTTCGTGAAGGATTCGCCGCAATCCTCGCGCTACCAGGATGTCGCCGGCCGCATGACCGACGCGCTCGACTTCATGCGGGCGATCGGCATCAACCCGGAAACCCACCCTGAGGTGCGGACCACCGATTTCTACACCAGCCACGAGGCCCTGCTGCTCGGCTACGAGGAGGCGCTGACCCGCGTCGACTCGACCACGGGCGATTGGTACGCGACCTCCGGGCACATGCTGTGGATCGGCGACCGCACGCGGCAGCCGGATCATGCGCATGTCGAATACGCCCGCGGGATCAAGAACCCGATCGGCCTGAAATGCGGTCCGTCCATGCAGGCGGACGGCCTGATCCGGCTGGTCGATCAGTTGAACCCGGAGAACGAGCCCGGCCGGCTCAGCCTGATCTGCCGGTTCGGCGCCGATAAGGTCGGCGACCACCTGCCGGGCCTGATCCGGGCGGTCGAGCGGGAAGGGCGATCGGTGGTCTGGATCTGCGACCCGATGCACGGCAACACCGTCGCGGCGGGCCGCTACAAGACCCGGCCGTTCGACCGGGTGATGCAGGAGATCGAGGGCTTCTTCGGCGTCCACCGGGCCGAGGGCACGTTCGCGGGCGGCATCCACCTCGAGATGACCGGCAAGGACGTGACCGAGTGCACCGGCGGCGCCCGGGCGCTCACGGCCGACGACCTGCAGGACCGCTACCACACCTACTGTGACCCGCGCCTCAACGCCGAGCAGGCGCTGGAGGTGGCGTTCCGCACGGCCGAGCTGGTCAAGACCGAGCGGAGCCACATCGAGCGCCCGCGCCTCGACGCGGCCGAGTAAGGCGCCAATCCCTCCCCCGCGCCGGGGGAGGGATGCTTTCAGGCGATCGCCCGGGCGGCGCCGTTCCAGCGCTGGATGACCTCGCTGACTTGGGAGACCGGAACCGGCCGGCTGATCAGGTAGCCCTGGACCTCGTCGCAGCCTTCGGCGCGCAGATGCGCGAGCTGCGCTTCCGTCTCCACACCCTCGGCGGTGGTGGTCATGCCGAGGCTGGAGCCCAGCCCGATCACCGCCCGGACGATGAAGTCGGTCCCGTCCTTCACGCACAGGTCGCGCACGAAGGACTGGTCGATCTTGATCTTGTCGAACGGGAAGCTGCGCAGGTAGCTCAGCGACGAGTAGCCGGTGCCGAAATCGTCCATCGAGACCCGCACGCCGAGCGCCTTCAGGCTGTGCAGGATCGCGGTGGTCGCGCCGGGATTGGCCACCAGCACCGATTCGGTGATCTCCAGCTCCAGGCGGCGGCCGGGCAGGCCGGTCCGGCGGAGGGCCTCGCGCACCGCGGTGACGAGGCTCGCCGAGGTGAACTGCACCGCAGAGACGTTCACCGCTACCTTGAGCCCGTCCGGCCAGCGGGCGGCCTCCTCGCAGGCCCGGCGGAGAACCCATTCGCCGAGCGGGACGATCAGGCCCAGCTCCTCGGCGATCGGGATGAACTCGGCGGGCGAGACGAAGCCGCGGGTCGGATGGTCCCAGCGCAGCAACGCCTCGAAGCCGCAGATTCGGTCCGTGTCGAGGCTGTAAATCGGTTGGTAATAGACCTCGAACGCCTCGCGGATCAGCGCGTCGCGCAAATCGCGCTCCAAGAGCCGCCGCGCCTGAAGGCGGGCATCCATCTCGGGCTCGAAGAACCGGAACGAGCCCCGGGCCTCGGTCTTGCCGCGGTCGAGGGCGACCTCGGCGTTCTTCAGGAGCTTCTCGCAGCTGGCCCCGTCGCTCGGTGCCAGGGTGATGCCGATGGTCAGCCCGACGCTGATCTCGTGGTTGCTCAGGCTGTAGGGCGCGCTCAACACCGCGATGATCCGGCGGGCCAGGATCGCGGCCTCCTCCGGGCGGTCGACGCCGCGCTGGACGACGATGAACTCGTCCGCGCCGAGCCGGGCGACGCAGTCGATCTCGCGCACGCAGGCGGTGAGCCGCTCGCCGACAGCCGCAAGCAGCTCGTCGCCGACCCCGTGCCCGAGCGTCTCGTTGACCGGGCGGAAGTCGTCGAGGTCGATCGCGAAGACGGCGAAGCCCGAATCGCGTCCGGCCTGCGCCACCGCCATCTCGATCTGCTGGCCCAGGGCTTCGCGGTTCGGCAGGCCGGTCACCGTGTCGTGGTGCGCCAGGAAGGCGATGCGGGCCTCGGCGCGGCGGCGCTCGGTGACGTCTTCGTAGGTCGCCACGAAGCCGCCATCGGCGGTCTCGCGGCGGTCGATCGAGACGGTGCGGCCGTTGGCGAGTTCCTGGAACTGCGTGTGCCAGATGCCACCGCGATGCGCCTCGTGCTCCTGGTGGAGGAGGGCGGCGAGGTCGCTGCCGGGATGGTTGCCGGCCACGAGGCTCGCCCGCATCACGTCCTGCGCCGACATCCCCGGAACGATCGTCCCGGGGGCCAGGCCGTAGATCTCGCTGTAGCGCCGGTTCACCACCATCAGGCGATGCTGCGCGTCGTAGAGGCAGAGGCCCTGGGACATGTTGTCCAGCGCTGCGTCGAGCCGCAGGTTGGTCTCGGTCAGCCGGTCCTCCTGCTCCTTGAGCAGGCTGATGTCGCTGCACACGGCCACGAAGCCCCCTGACTGGGTGGCGCTTCGGCTCACCCGCAGCCAGCGGCCGTCCGCAAGCCGGATGTCGCCGTCGCGGGCGAGCGCCAGGAAGCACTCGTCGAGGGATTGCGAGCCGGTGCCGGAACCGTCCTCGGTATCCGACGGGCAAATGCCCGCCAGGATCGCGGCCTCGAGGCCGTCGAAGAAGCGCAGCGCCTGGGCGTTGGCGAGCGCGATGCACCCCACGGCGTCGACCACCACCACACCTTCGCGGGAGGTCTGCAGCGCGTCCGTCACCAGGGCCTCGGCGACCCGGCGCTGGCTGACCTCGCGCTGCATCATCGCCTGGATGTTGTCGCGCATCACCGCCATCGCGCGGAGCAGGCTGCCGAGCTCGTCCCGGCCGCCGGCCGGGATCCGGTCGTCGAGGCGTCCGCTGGCGATCCGCTCCGCTGCCGCCGAGGCATCGGCCAGGGGGCCGGTGATCCGGCGGTTGAGCAGCCAGGCGATCAGCGCGCAGGCGAACACCGCCAGCCCCGCCGCGATGGCGTTGACGTGGATCTCCCGGGCCACCAGCATCCGGGCCGCCTGCCGGAAGGTGAAGCCGTCGCCCGCCGTGTAGTTGACCAGCAGGTCGATCTGGTTGTCGACCACGCTGGCATACTGGTCCAGCGCGTCCCAGCGCTCGGGACGGGCGGTGGCCGGGTCGAGGCCGCGGCGCATCTCCTCCCAAGCAGCCACCGCGGCCTGGACGGCGCCCGCGGTGCGCACCGACCGGTCCGATTGC
Organism: Methylobacterium sp. WL64; assembly: GCF_008039945.1. Classification (NCBI taxonomy): domain Bacteria; kingdom Pseudomonadati; phylum Pseudomonadota; class Alphaproteobacteria; order Hyphomicrobiales; family Methylobacteriaceae; genus Methylobacterium; species Methylobacterium sp. WL64. Next base: position 140,873 of record NZ_VRVA01000002.1, on the reverse strand, counting down.
GAGCGCTCCACGGCGATGGTCAGGTCTTCGGCGAGCGTCGTCGAGAGATCGGCGATCTCGGCATCCAGCTTGGCCGCCTGGGCGGCGTCGCGGACATGAGTCCGGCGCGCGAAGACGCTGCGCATCTTCGCGAAATCCGCCGCGGTCGCCCGGGCATAATTGATCGACATCAGCGACTCGTCATAGGTGCGATTGACGAGCGCCCCGACATGCGAGATCGCCACCACGGCATAGAGTCCGAGCGCGCCCGACAGCAGGCTCATGCCCAGGAACGCGACGAAGATCCGACCGCGGATCGTCGCCGAAACGCCCGTGATGCCGCGCATAAAGCGCATCAGACCCGAAGGCGGTCGCTCAGCCGTCGCTCTCTCGGGGTCTCGCATCGCACCGCGCCGTGTGACAGGTTCCATGAACCGTAATTGCCACATGTTAAGAGCCGATTAGCCGGAGCGATTATCGGTTCGTCTTATGGATAAACGTTTTGGGCCGTTTCTGGTCTCGCAAACAGCCCATTTCCGTGGAACGTGCGGGTTTTCGAAAATGATTTCGCAATAAAGCCTCAGGTAGATTGCCTCGATCAGCCCGAGGAATGCCATGGCCCCCGCTGCGCCGAGTATGCCCGTCCCGCTCCGCTGGAAATCGGCTATGCCGGCGACCCTCGCGCTGGCCCTCGGCCTGATCTGCGGCCTGATCCTGGTCGGCGACCTGGAAGCCTCCGGATTGCTGGTGTCTCAGAAAGGCCGCGCGTTCCAACCGGGAAACATCGCACTCAGCCGCGGCGAGACGGTGACGTTCGTCAACGACGACAGCGACCTGCTGCACCACGTGTTCGTGGAATCGGATACGTTCAGCTTCGATTCCGGCGATCAGGAGCCGGGCAGCCGCACGCCGGTCACCTTCACCGAGCGTGGTACCTTTCAGGTGCTCTGCGGCATCCACCCGAAGATGAAGCTCGTGGTGCGGGTGAACTGAGGCCGGTTCGACGGTCCGGGGGAGCTCCTTTGCTTCTGATCCCAGGCCGTTTTGCTCGCGCAACGCAGCCATCCAGTGCGGCTCGCGATCTCAGACCGTGACGCCTCCGTGGTTTGCGCGGCTACGTTCGCAAGGTGGCTGGACGTGCGGCGAAGGTTCCGCCAAATCGCGACGCCGAGCGCCGGAGGATCAGTTCCCACGCCTCTCGGGGTGCCGAGAAGCAGCCCGGGATGAAAGAGAGCTCGTAGAGGCGAGGGCGCCTAGAGAACCCTCCTCCAGCCTCAGCCGATCACCGCTCCGCGGCCCGGATCGGCTTGGTCTGCTGTGCCGGCTTCACGCGCTCGATCGTCTGGCCGTCGCGCAGCTCCGGAGGCGGGCTGAAGATGATGTGGCTATCGGCTGCCAAGCCCGATTCGAGTTCGAGACTCCGCCCGAGATCGCGCCGGACCTTGATCGTGCGCCAGGTCACCCGGTCGTCCTCGCCGACTTCCGCGACCTGAAAACCGTTGCGGTTGAAGACGGTCGCCTCGGCTGGAACCGAGACGCTCTCCTCGGTGCGCGGGATCTTCAGCGTCACGGTGGCGTAGAGCCCGGCCCGAAGCGCCCGGTCGGGGTTGGGCACGTCCACCTGCGTGGTCAGGGTCCGCGAGGCGGCATTCAACGCCACCGAGCTGCGCTCGACGAAGCCGCCGAAACGGCGGCCCGGGATCTGCGGGACGCTGATCTCGGCCTGGACGCCCGGCTTGACGCCCACGGCATCGTTCTGCGGCACGTTCACGGTGATGCGCAGGACGCTGTCCTGGTCCATGCTGAGGAGCGGCGTGCCGCCGTTATCGGCTCTCACCAGATCGCCGACATCGACGTTGCGGGTCGTCACCACGCCGTCGAAGGGTGCGACCACCCGCTCGAACGCCGTGAGCGCCTTTAGGCGGTCGACCACGGCCTCCTGCGACGTGATGTTGGCGGTGGCGACCTTCACGCCCGCCTCGGCGGCCGCGAGGGTTGCGGCCTGCGAGAGCACGCTCGCCTGCGACGTGTCGGCGTTCTGGCGCGAGGCCCAGCCCTGGACGGCCAGGGTCGAGGTGCGGTTGTTGGTCAGGTTGGCGAGGTTGACGTTGGCCCGGGCCTGCTCGACCTGCGCCTGAGCCTGCAGCAGCTGCGCCTTCAGCTGGCCGACCTGAGCCTCGGCCTGCGCGCGTTGCTGGTCGAGGTCCGGGGCCGCGATGCGCAGGAGCAGGTCGCCGGCCTTGACCCGGGAGCCGATATCGACCCGTCGTTCGGCGATGTAACCAGTGGCGCGGGCCGCGATCGCCGCGGTCGTGAAAGCCTGTGTCTCGCCCGGCAGCATCAGGTCGAGGGGCCCGTTGGCCCGCTCCGCCACGACGGTGCGCACCTGGGGGACCAGGGTCTTGATCCGTTCCAGGGTCGCGGTGGCCTCGACGTCCCGCTGCCAGTGGTTGTAGGCGCCGTAACCCAGCAATCCGAGCGCGGTGAGGCCCACGAGGACGAAGGGGCGCTTGCCGGGCGGCGGGGGGATATCCTTAGGGCCACCCTCAGCCGCGTCTCGAGCTGCGTCTTGCGCCTTCATCGTTCGGCTCTCCGCCGCGAATACCGCCTCTTCTCGTCACGGTAGCGGCCGAAGACCGCGACGAACAGAGCGAGGCTTCGCCGCATCGCGACTATCGCGCCGCCGGCCCTTCCAAGCGCAGGCGTCGGCTGAGCCGCTTGTGCAGGTGGACCATCAGGGCGATCCCGAACAGCGGCGTCAGCAGGTTGAGGATCGGCACAACCATCAGGGCCGACATCAGGCAGCCGGCGCCGAGCGTCCGGAATGCGAAGGTCTTGCGCATGTCGGCGGCCTCCGGGAGTGGCCGGAACCGGGCCGCCGCCATCTCGAAATATTCCCGCGCCAGCAGGTAGGCGTTGGCACCGAAGAACGCCGCGATCCCGATGACCGGCACGAAGAAGATCACCAGGGCCGCCAGGTTGACGAGCAGCGTCACACCCGCGAAGCGCACCGCGTAGAAGAGCGCGGTGCCGAGCGGCATCGGCCGGCCCGGGGGATCGTTCGGGAAGTCCGTGCGCTCGACGATTGCGGCGGCATCGTCGAGAAAGAACCCGGCCACCAGGATCGAGATCGCAGGCATGAGGTAGGCCAGCACCACGAACAAGCCGAAGCCCGCAAGGTAGTAGGCGAGGTTGTCGAGGATCGGGTACTGGGCGGAGATGTGGTGGCTCGCCTGGAACGCCTCGACGAGGTGGGTCAGGCCGAACCAGAGCAGGACCAGGAGCCCGAGCGTGAGGCTCAGGGATTTCCACAGGATCGCCCGCAGGGGCGGGGAGAAGGTCTGGCGCAAAGCCGCCGCGGCGGACTCGACGATCATCGGGCGGGGTTTCCGGCTTGAGCGCTTGCCGCCGATGAGACACCGGTTCGGCGCGAAGGAGCGCGAGATCTCGGGGACGCGGCGCCGGAAGCGGCGCGGCAGCGTTGTGAAGCGGTGTGGCGACCGGCGCAAGGCCGGGCACGGCCGCACCGGAGCGAGCGGACAGGAGCGCGCGTGCAGGATACCAGGGTGAAGGCCTCGACTTCATCGCATGCTGAGGTCCGCTCCGCGGATCCGCCGCGCGCGCCGGATTACCGGCCGCGCCTGGCGCCGCTGCCCACGGATCCGGAGGTGCTGGTGATCGGCGCCGGTGCCGCCGGGATCGGCGCGGCACGGACCCTGGTGGAGCAGGGCGTGCGTGTCACCGTGCTGGAGGCCCGCGAGCGGATCGGCGGCCGGGCCTTCACGGTGTCGATTCGCGGCCACGCCCTCGACCTCGGGGCCCATTGGCTCCATGCCGGGCCGATCAACCCGCTGGTCGCGTTGGGCCGGACGCGCGGAGAGCGCCTGAAGCTGGCTCCCCAGGAGAGCCACGTCTGGGTCGACCGCCGCCGGGGCCGCCCCGAGGAGATCCGGTCCAACGCCCGGGCCTTCGACCGGGCCGACCAGGCCATGACCCGCGGCGCGGCGCAGCCGGGGCCGGACCGCCCGGCCAAGACCGCGCTTCCCCAGGGGCTCGGCCCCTGGGGCAACCGCGTTGCGCAGGTCCACGGCCTGGTCTCGGGCCGAGCGCTCGACGAGGTCTCCCTCCACGATTTCCCGAGCCTCGAATACAGCGAGAACTTTTTTCTGGCCGGGGGCTACGGCAGCTACCTCGCCCGGCTCGCCAACGACCTGCCGATCGCGCTCGCGAGCCCGGTGACCCGCATCGACTGGTCGGACAGGACGGTGCGCGTGGAGACGGCCGACGGCACCGCCTATCGGGCCCGGGCGGTGATCGTGACGGTGCCGGTCATGGTGCTGCGCGACGGCCCGGCCTTCTCGCCGCCGCTGCCGAACGCGGTCCGGGCGGCGATCGACGGCTTCTCCACCGGGATCTACGAGCACGCGGTGCTGCACTGGCCGTCCAGCCCGTTCCGGGGCCGCGACCGGCTGGCGGCGATCCACGGCACGCGACCGGCGCCGGCCGGCCTGCTCACCCGGATCGACGATACGCCGTTCCACTATTACGAGCTCGACGTGCACGAGGCCGAGGCGCTCGACGCGGCTGGCTCGGGCCCGGACGGGGTGCGCCGCCATGTCCGAGCGGTCCTGGCCGAGCAGTTCGGCCGGGGGCGGCTGCGCGACCTGACGATCCCGGCGGTGAGCGCGTGGCGGCACGATCCCTGGTCCCGCGGCTCCTGGGCGGTGGTGCCCCCCGGCCACGCGCCGGCCCGCGCTTTCCTGCGCGCGCCGCTCGCCGACACCGTCTGGTTCGCCGGCGAGGCGCTGTCGCGGCTGCAATGGGGCACCGTGGGCGGCGCCTACGAGGAGGGCACCCGCGCCGCCGCGGCCGCCGCCGAGCGTATCCGCGCGGGCACAGGCTGAGGCGCACGCGCACCGCCCACGGCCGCGCGCCTTGCCGGAGCCCGGCGGGACGGGCATCCCGCTCAAGCTCGGGACGTGGTGGAGGCGCGCGTGGATTGGATTGAGGCGATCGGCTACCTCGGTACCGCGCTGACCATCTCGGCCTCGGCGATGAGCACCATGATCCCGCTGCGGATCATCTCGCTCTGTGCCAGCTGCGCCGTGATCACCTACGGCATCCTGATCGGCAGTATGCCGGTGGTGCTCACCGAGGCGATCCAGATCCCGTTCAACGCCTATCGTCTCTGGCAGATGATGCGGCTGGTGCGCGATGTCGAGACCGCGGCCGACGGCAACCTCTCCCTCGAATGGCTGCGTCCGTTCGGGTCGCAGCGCCCGTTCGGGGTCGGCGAGGTGGTGTTCCGCAAGGGCGAGGCGGCCGGCGAGATGTACTACGTCGAGAGCGGCGCGTTCCGGATCCCCGAGGTCGGAATCGAGGTGCGCAGGGGCGGGATCGTCGGCGAGCTCGGCCTGCTCGCGCCCGGCAACACCCGCACCGCCTCGCTGGTCTGTATCGAGGCCGGCAACGCGCTGTGCGTGTCGTATTCCGACGTGAAGCAGCTCTACTACCATAACCCGGAATTCGGATTCTACTTCCTCAAGCTCACCAGCGAACGGCTTTTCCAGAGCGTGCAGAACGACCCGCAGCCCGTGGCAGCCCACGGCGACGCGCTGTAGCGTCGCCGCCTGCGCTCAGAGCATGCTCGGCAGGATGCGGTCCGGCGGGCGGTGGCCGTCCATGAAGGTCTTGATGTTGATGATGACCTTCTCGCCCATGTCGGTGCGGCTCTCGTAGGTCGCCGAACCCATATGGGGCAGCAGCACGACCTTGCCCTGGCGGGCGAGCTTCACCAGCCGCGGGCTCACCGCCGGCTCCTGCTCGAACACGTCGAGTCCGGCCGCCGAGACGTCGCCGGCCTCGATCAGCCGCGCGAGCGCGCTCTCGTCGATGACCTCGCCGCGGGCGGTGTTCACGACGATCGCCTCGGGCTTGAGCAGCTTCAGGCGCCGGGCCGAGAGCAGGTGATAGGTCGCGGGGGTGTGCGGGCAGTTCACCGACACGATGTCGACCCGGGCCAGCATCTGGTCGAGGGATTCCCAGTAGGTCGCGTCGAGCGCGCTCTCGATCGCGGCCGGGACCCGACGGCGGTTGTGATAGTGGACCTGGAGGCCGAAGGCGCGTGCGCGCTTGGCGAGCGCCTGGCCGATCCGGCCCATGCCGACGATGCCGAGCCGCTTGCCGGTGATGCGGCGCCCGAGCATCCAGGTCGGAGACCAGCCCGTGGTCCAGTCGTCGTCCGGGATGATCCGCGCACCCTCGGTGACCCGGCGGGCCACCGCGAGGATCAGCGCCATGGTCATGTCGGCGGTGTCCTCGGTCAGGACGCCGGGCGTGTTGGTGACCGTGATGCCGCGCTCCAGGGCGGCGGCCACGTCGATGTGATCGACGCCGTTGCCAAAATTGGCGATCAACCGCAGGTTGGGGCCGGCCTGGGCCAGCAACCCGGCATCGATCTCGTCGGTGACGGTCGGGACCAGGACGTCGGCCTCGCGCAGCGCCGCCGCGAGGGCGTCGGCCGGCATCGCGGCATCGTCGTGACTGAGGCGAACGTCGAAGAGTTCGCGCATCCGCGTCTCGACGGCATCCGGCAGGCGCCGCGTCACGACCACCAGCGGCTTGCGCTTCGACACGTCTCTCTCCCCGTCAGCCTCGCGGCCGTGTTTGCGATCCCCGCCCGGGGGCCCCGTTCCGGACCATCCGCGGCAAGCGTCCGTTAACCGAACTCGGCCAGACAGGTCAGGTGCGAGGCACCGGTCCCGGAGCCTGTTCCGACCCATCGGCCTCTCTACCAGAGGTGGGCCGGAACACAATCGGATGCCGGCGGGATCCGCGCATCGACGGGGCGTCCTGTCGACATCCCGTGCCCGTTCAGGAGACCTGGCCCGTACGGGGGATCTTGCCGGTTCGCGGGATGCAAAATCAACCGACCGTGCGGATCGGCCCGAGGCGGCTCCGTACGGCACCTGGACCCGGGAAAGGGAGAAGACCATGCGCGCGTCACGCCTGAGCTTCGCCGTCGCAGCACTGCTGCTGGCCGGCCTCGCCCCGGCGGCCGCGGCCCCGCCGGTCGCCACGCCCGAGACCGGCGTCGGCCCCGTGACCAAGCTGCCGCTGCCGCGCTACGCCAGCCTCAAGACCGATCGCGTCAACCTGCGCGAGGGTCCCTCCAAGGATCACCGCACCCTGTGGGTGTTCCAGCGGGCCGGCCTGCCGGTGGAGATCGTCGGCGAGTTCGAGACCTGGCGGCGGATCCGTGATTCGGAGGGCACGGAGGGCTGGGTGCTGCACTCGCTGCTCTCGGGGCGCCGGACCGCGATCGTCAATGCCGGCCCGGACAAGGGCGCCGAGAAGGCTGCGATCTCACTGCGCGCGAAGGCGGACGAGGGCGCGGCGGACGAGGCACGGCTCCAGACCGGCGTGATCGGCAACGTGAAGAATTGCAGCAGCGGCTGGTGCCGGCTGATCGTGACCCTGCAGAACCGCCGGGAGGTGGACGGCTACATCCGCCAGAACCGCCTCTGGGGCGTGTATCCGAACGAAGTCGTCGAGTAGGTTTTCGTGGTTGAGGCGACCCGGCTTCTGCAAATCCCTCGCTCATCCCGAGGGGGCGTCGTGTCGACTCGCCCGCGACGGACCCCTCCAGCACCCGCGCGATCGCTGGAGCGCGCCTTCGAGGCCTCCATTGCGTTCCGTGGCCCCAGGATGAGGGGCAGAGGTGGAGGGTCGGCGCTTAGAATGGCCGACAGCCGTTCGGTTGAGGACCGGCAGGCGCTCGCCTTCGCGAAGCGGGGTGCAGGCCTCGTCCCACGTACGCGCCGCGGGTTCTCAGACCCTGTTCATGCAGTCCGTCACGTGCCCCCTCTCCCGTGCGGAAGAGGGTTGGGGTGAGGGGACAGGTCTCTCCGGAACGGGCGCATCCCTCACTTGGCTCTCTGCGAGAGCAGACCTCTCCCGCACGGGAGAGGGGACCCGCCACTCATTCGGCCAGAACCGGCGCGCAATAAAAAAGCCGCCCGATATCGGGCGGCTCAAAGTCGGTGCAGGTGGCCGAAGCCGACCCGGAAAACTTAGCTCTGGCGGCGGGAAGCCGGGCGGCTGCGGCGCAGGCGGACGATCACCTCGACGCCGGCGATCTCCATGCCCTCGGGGGCCTCAGGGAGGGAATCGACCGTGATGCCGCAATCCGGCATGTCGATCACCTGGTTCTCGTCCTCGAGATAAAAGTGGTGATGCTCACTCGGGTTCGTGTCGAAATAGGCCTTCGACCCGTCGAGCGCGAGTTGGCGCAGAAGCCCCGCCTCGGTGAACTGATGCAGTGTGTTGTAGACGGTGGCCAGCGAGACCGGCACCTTGGCGCGCATGGCCTCGTCGTACAGCATCTCGGCGGTCAGGTGCCGGTCGCCGCGGCCGAACAGGAGCCAGCCCAGGGACAGACGCTGACGGGTCGGCCGCAAGCCGGCCCGGCGCAGACGGTCGCGCAGATCGGACAGCGGGCAGCCGCGACGCGGCATGCCGTTCGCTTCCAGCTGGGGGGCGGGGACCCGGCCGTTGAGGATCGCCTGAAGGGGCAGCAGTTCGGACATTTCGGGACTGAACGCTCGACGAGGACCCTGAAGGAATGGGATTCGTCATACTATACGGAACTGGACATGCGGTCGCAACCCGAGCCGGCTCACACGCCCACCGGAGGCGTTGACGGCTTTGACGGTGCTGCGCCCCGTGCTAACCCGCGCGCCGAACGACCGGGCGCCTGTCGCGTATCGCGTGCCTGCCCGCCAAGACAATCCAGAGGAAACAGCGACCTTCATGCCGCAAGACGCCGAGACGCCAGCCCAGGCCGCGAGCCGCAAGTCGCACTATTCCTACGAGGATCTACTGGCCTGCGGGCGCGGCGAACTCTTCGGCGCCGGGAATGCGCAGCTGCCGCTGCCGCCGATGCTGATGTTCGACCGGATCACCAGTATCGGCCATGAAGGCGGCGCCCACGGCAAGGGCCACGTCACCGCCGAACTCGACATCCGCCCCGACCTCTGGTTCTTCCCCTGCCACTTCCAGGGCGATCCGGTCATGCCGGGCTGCCTCGGGCTCGACGCCTTGTGGCAGATGCTGGGCTTCCATCTCGGCTGGCTCGGCTCTCCGGGCCGCGGCCGCGCGCTCGGGGTCGGCGAGGTGAAGCTCGCCGGCCAAGTGCTGCCGTCGATGAAGAAGGTCGTCTACAACGTGGACGTCAAGCGCGTTCGCCAGGGCAAGCTGGTGCTGGGCATCGGCGACGGCTGGCTTGAGGCCGACGGGGCGCGGGTCTACCAGGTCCAGGACATGCGGGTCGGCCTGTTCCAGAGCTGATCGAGTCGCGTTCCGGGGGCGTCTTTCGCATCGCGGCGGCAACGCCCGGCGCCCTCGGCAGTTGAGATTATGTCCGCGTCACCTTAGCTGACCGGGACGCGGCCCGGGCGACCGGCGCCGCGACGGAGGAATCGTCACGACCATGCGCCGCGTCGTCATCACCGGGATGGGCATCGTCTCATCCATCGGCAACACCACGCAGGAGGTGCTCGCCTCCTTACGCGAGGCGCGCTCTGGTATTGCGCGCGACGCGAGCTACGCCGAGCACAACTTCCGCAGCCAGGTCTCCGGCAAGCCCAGCCTCGATCCCGAGGGCGTGGTCGACCGGCGCGCCATGCGGTTCCACGGCGGCGGCTCCGCCTGGAACCACGTCGCGATGGATCAGGCGATCCGTGATTCCGGCCTGGAGCAGGCCGAGATCTCGCATGAGCGCACCGGCATCATCATGGGGTCCGGCGGTCCCTCGACCCGGATCATCGTGGATGCCGCCGCGATCACCCGTGACAAGGGCCCGAAGCGGATCGGTCCGTTCGCGGTCCCGAAGGCGATGTCCTCGACCGCCTCGGCGACGCTGGCGACCTGGTTCAAGATTCGCGGCGTCAACTACTCGATCTCGTCGGCCTGCGCGACGTCCAACCACTGCATCGGCAACGCCGCCGAGATCATCCAGGGTGGCCGGCAGGACATCATTTTCGCCGGCGGCTGCGAGGATCTCGACTGGACGCTGTCGTCCCTCTTCGACGCCATGGGTGCCATGTCGTCGAAGTACAACGACACGCCGGCCCGGGCCTCGCGCGCCTACGACGCCAACCGGGACGGCTTCGTCATCGCCGGCGGCGCGGGCGTGCTGGTCCTCGAGGAACTCGAGCACGCCAAGGCCCGCGGCGCGCGGATCTACGGCGAGGTCGCCGGCTACGGCGCCACGTCGGACGGGCACGACATGGTCGCCCCCTCGGGGGAGGGCGCGGTGCGCTGCATGCGCCAGGCGATGGAAGGTCTGAAGGGCGCCCGGATCGACTACATCAACCCGCACGCGACCTCGACCCCGGTCGGCGACGACAAGGAGATCGAGGCGATCCGAGAGGTGTTCGGCCGCGGCGAGGATTGCCCGCCGATCTCGGCGACCAAGTCGCTGACCGGTCATTCGCTGGGCGCCACCGGCGTGCAGGAGGCGATCTACAGCTTGCTGATGATGCAGAACGGCTTCATCTGCGAGAGTGCCCACATCGATACGATCGATCCGGCTTTCGCCGACATGCCGATCCTGCGCCAGCGCCGGGACGACGCCAAGCTCGGCCACGTCCTGACCAACTCGTTCGGCTTCGGCGGCACCAACGCCACCCTGGTCCTGAAGCAACTGGACGCTTGACTGTCTCTTCTCGGAACCACCGCGACGGGGGCGGCGTTTACGGTTTGGTGAATGAGGTGGTGACGATGGGTACGTTCCTGATCGGTGCACTGGGCGGTCTGATGCTCGCAAGCTGCGCCGCAATCTACGCCAAACAAGCGCTGATTGAGGAGGCCCGTTCGCATACGGACGGGTATTTCTAGACCGCTCATCCACCCAGCGTTGAACGCCCCGCCCGCCGGCGGGGCTTTTTTTTGCCCGATGCAGAGACCGGTCCGGTTTGGATCGCGCGGCAAGCCGCGTTAAGGCACCCTCGTCGCGGCCCGAACAACGGCATCGCGACCCGTCGCCGGTCCTCGGTGGCGGCGTGCTCGTACGGAATGTGAGTCGGCATGACAGGTTTGATGGCGGGCAAGCGCGGCCTGATCATGGGCGTCGCCAACGATCACTCGATCGCCTGGGGCATCGCCCGGACCCTCCACGCCCACGGCGCCCGCCTGGCCTTCACGTATCAGGGCGACGCCCTGGGCCGGCGCGTCGCACCGCTGGCGGCACGGCTCGATTCCGATATCGTCATGCCCTGCGACGTGGAAGACATCGCCTCGGTGGACGCGACCTTCGCGGCCCTCGACGAGCGCTTCGACGGCGGGCTCGACTTCGTCGTCCACGCCATCGGCTTTTCCGACAAGGCGCAGCTCAAGGGCCGCTACGTCGACGTCACCACCCGCGAGAACTTCGCCCGGACCCTGACGATCTCGTGCTTCTCGTTCACCGAGATCGCCCAGCGCGCGGCCAAGCGCATGACGAACGGCGGCTCGCTGCTGACCCTCACCTACGGTGGCTCGACCCGGGTGATGCCGAACTACAACGTGATGGGCGTGGCCAAGGCGGCGCTGGAGGCCTCGGTGCGCTACCTGGCGAGCGATCTCGGCCCGGACGGAATCCGGGTCAACGCTCTTTCGGCCGGCCCGATGCGGACGCTGGCCGGCGCCGGCATCGCCGACGCCCGCCTGATGTTCAACCACCAAGCGGCCCACGCTCCGCTACGCCGCACCGTCAGCCTCGACGATGTCGGCGGCTCCGCCCTCTACCTGCTGTCGCCGCTCTCCGGCGGCGTCACCGGCGAGGTCCATTTCGTCGATGCCGGCTACAACATCATCTCGATGCCGCGCCCCGACGTGCTCCAGGCCCAGGACGCGGCCGGCGTCGTCGGCGACGCCTGAACCGCGAGCCGGCTACTCCTCCGGGACCCGCCCTGGCGGCACCGGTCCGCGGCTGCGCGAACGCTCACCCCGGACCAATGGACGCTGGCGCTCGATCCGGACCTCGTCCGGGCTCGGGGGTGCCGACGGGTAGTTCGAAGCGAACGGATTCGGCGGCGCAGACCGCGAAGAGCCGCCGAAGAGGGAATCGAAAAAGCTCTCCTCGGCGTGGACATTTGTCGAAGCAATGAGGAGGCCGAGGGCCAGGATCGGTCGAAGCGTCGTCGTCATCGGTCGCCCGTAGCTCGACTTTCCGGCGGATCGGAGGCCGGTCGGGAACCCGGCGGCGCGCGACGTGTTCGCGCTCAACGAATCCCAGCGCGTACAGGAGTCGAGATGTCCGAGGTTACCTATCGCATCGTCGAGCACGATGGCGGCTTCGCCTACAAGGTCGGCGACGTGTTCTCCGAGACCTTCCCGAGCCGCGAGGAGGCACTGCAGGCCGCCCAGGCTGCCGCCGCCGAGCAGCAGGTCCCCGGTTCGACCGAGGGTATCCGTTACCAGGATCAGGCCGGCAGCTGGCACGACGAGACGGCGCAGGGGAGCGACCGCCCCCGCGCCAAGGTGGTCGATTAGGCCGATCCGGCGGATCGGCGGGTGGTGCCATGGCACGCGCGAAGGCCATGACCCGAGGGGCGGGGCGTCAGGCCCTGTCGAAGCCGGAGGCCTCTTCGAAGGCGGCGCGCCCCAAGGGCGCCCGCCGCACGACCCCGTCGCCCGAGACGCTGGCGGCCCTTGGGCCCGACCGTCTGATCGGCCTGATCCTGGGCGAGACCGCGCGCAACTCCACCTTCAAGAAGCTGGTCACCGCAGCGCTCGCCGCCCTGCAGGGGCCGGACGCCGTGGCGGCGATGATCGACCGGCGCCTGGCTGCGCTGGAATCTGCGCAGGGCTACATCGACTGGCAGAAGCGCAGGGCCTTCGCGGCCGATCTCAACGCCACCGTGACGGTCATCGTCGACGAGTTGCGCCCCCTCGATGCCAGCGCCGCCCTGGAGCGGCTCCGGCGGTTCCTGGACGGCGCCGACGCGGTGCTGAACCGGGTCGACGACAGCACCGGTGCGGTGCAGGGCGTCTACGAGCGCGCCAGCGAAGCTTTCGTCGAGACAGCAGCCAATCTGCCGCCCGCTGCGGCCGCGCAACTGGCGACCAGCCTCGTCGGCCCATTCACGGCCGACCCGTTCGGTCCCCTCGGCACGCTGCTCGGCGAGATCATGCCGACACTCGACAGGGACACCCTTTCGGAGATCGATGCCGCCCTCGCGGAGGCAGCTCTCGGGATGGCGGAGGGTGGAGAAGCCAGAAACGAGGCTGCATACCGCCGCGTCGCCGCCCGCGGCCAGATCCTGCGCCTGCGCCAGGTCATCGCCGACCGGCGCAACGATACCGACGCCTTCATCGCGATTGAGACGGAGATCGCTTCTGGTCGAGAGGACCGCGTGTCGATCGCGCAGCGGCTGCTCGCTGCCGGCCGCGCCGAGGAGGCCCTGGACTGGATCCGGCGCACGCCGGAGAAGGGTTTGCGGATCGTTACGCGGGCCGACCTGATCGCGGGCTACGACCCGCGCGGTCCCGAGCGCGAGCGCCAGGCGCTGGAGATCGACATCCTCGACGCACTGTGCCGGAGCGATGAAGCGCAGGCGCTGCGCTGGGCGCTCTTCGCGCGCGACCTCGATGCCCCGATGCTGCGCGCCTACCTCGCCAAGCTCCCGGATTTCGAGGACGAGGAAGCGCTTCTCAAGGCGCTGGATCACGTGGAATCCTTCGCCAATCCGCACCGGGCACTCGCCTTCCTGGTGACCTGGCCGGACCTCATGCGGGCCGCCAGACTGGTCGAGGGGAACCGGGAGGTCTGGCAGGGCGAGCACTATCCCGTTCTGGCCCCGGCCGCCGACGCGTTGGTCCAGGATCATCCGCTGGCGGCCACGATTCTGTATCGGCGGCTGCTCGACGGCATCCTCGATGCCGGCCGGAGCGCCGCGTACACGCACGGCGCCCGCTACCTTCTGGAACTCGACACCCTCGCCGAGCGTCTGGAGACGGGCGCGATCAGCCCGGCACCGGCTGCCTATCGGGAGGCTGTGCGACGCGATCACGGCCGCAAGCACGCCTTCTGGGGTTTGCTCAGGGATTGAACGGCTCCGGTTGCCGTTCGCGTCAGCGTTGCGTGTTCGCCGCGAGAGAGCCCGATAGAGCAGGACCTTCGGTCGTGTCGCCCTGATACCGCCAGCGGGATGGCCGCCCGCTATGGCGCGTCCGAGACCTCGATGACATCGACCAGATCGGGATAGAACGCCACGTGGCCCGTGAGCGCGGCCACCGCCGGGAAGGGCGTTTCATAGCTCCACACCGCATCGGATCGCCGCGTGCCGTCGACCAGAAGGTCGAAGTAGCGGGCATCGCCCTTGTACGGGCAGTGGCTGGTCCGTGCCGTGGGTACGAAATGATCGGCTCGGATATCGGCCCGCGGGATGTAGAACACGGCTTCGTAGCGGGATTCCTGAAGGCGCAGGGCATGACGCGTCTCGGCGACGGGTACGCCCGCCACGAGAACGCGCACCCGGCGCGCCTCAGGCGTGATTGTGATCGGATGGTCGGCGCTTGGGCTTTTCACGGCGTTCTCCCGGGTTCGGGCTTCAGTTCGACAGTACCGAGGGCGTCGGCCAAGCGTGATTTGGCGGTGCCGGGCCGAAGTGGCTTCTGCTGGCTCTCGTGCGGCACCCAGCCCGACAGCCACAACACCTCGAAGGTCGCCCGCACCCGTCCGTCCGGATCGGAGAAGCGCTTGGCGTAGACCTCCGCTGTACGCACCAAGGTCGCCCGGCGCAGGGGCGTACGCCGTCGCTCGGTGAGCACGTTGGTCATGCCCATCGCCCGCAGGTCCCGCATCAGCCCGAACGGGTCGGCGTAGCGCACCGTCAGGGTGTCGGTGTCGGCCACCGGCAGGGCGAAGCCCGCCCGCTGCAGCAGGGCGCCGGCCTCGCGAACCGCCGCGAACGGCGCCACCCGCGGACTGATCCCACCCTCGATCTCGCTTTCGGCCTGGGCGAAGCTCTGGCGCAGCTCGGTCAGGGTGGCACCGCCCAGCAGGCAACCAAGGAACAGGCCGTCCGGCCGCAGCGCCCGGCGCAGCTGGATCAGCGTGCCGGGCAGGTCATTGACGGCCTGGAGTGCCAGCAGCGAGACCGCGAGGTCGAGGCTTCCGGCCGCCAGGGGCAGCAATTCCGGATCGCCGACGATCAGGTTCGGCCCGCGGGGTTTGGGCAGGGCAGCCAGGCGAAGATGCATGGCGTCAGGGTAGCGCGCGGCCAATACCGGCCCCGCGCCTGCACCCGGCGTCGCGAGGTCGAGCACCGTCGCGAAATTGCGCAGCACCGCCCCAAGGCGGTCGTCCATGTCTTCGACGACGCGGTCGAGCAGGAAGGCGGCATAGCCGTTCCGTTCGGCACGGGCGAGGCGTGCGCGGGCGAGGACGGTGTCGAACAGGGCGGCCGGGGAATCCATGACGGTGCAGATGGCGCTTTCGAACGCATCCTGCCAGCACCCTCGAAGTCACCTGTGAAACCGATTGATCGCCGTCACACACAGAGCCGTGAGGCAGGATAACGTGGCGGAACGACTCGGCGGGGTCGCCGTTCCTGCTGCGACTGGCCGCAAGGCCGAGATTGGTTATGGAGTGCAGGTCATGAAGCGCATGCTCGTCGGAGCCGCAATGGCGCTGGCCACCCTCACCGCCGCGGGCGGCGCCGAGGCGAAGGGCTGCATCAAGGGTGCGATCGTGGGCGGCATCGCCGGCACTATGCCGGCCATCACGGCCTGATGGGTGCCGCCGCCGGCTGCGCCATCGGCCGCCACCGGGCGAACGCCAAGGCCCGGGAGATGGATCAGCAGGTCGATCAGCGAGGCGCGCGTCCCGTCTCGGCCCGCTAGCGCCCGTCTGCGACCCGGATGACGGCCCTGCGGGTCGTCGCATCGGCCCTGCGTGGCTTGCCGCGCGGGGCGTTGTCGTTGATCTACCCGCCGACGTGCGCCGGCTGCGGCGGCGCCACCGCCGATCCCGGAGGCCTGTGTTCAGACTGCTGGACCGGCCTACGTTTCATAGAGGAGCCCCTGTGCCCGCGCTTCGGCACGCCGTTCGCGGTCGATCTCGGGGTCGGGCCTCTGCTCTCCCCCCGCGCCATCGCGGAACCACCGGTCTTCGGACGCGCGCGTGCGGTCGCCCTTTATGATGATGTCGCCCGCCGCCTCGTCCACCGGCTGAAATACGAGGATCGGCTCGACCTGTCCGCCGTGATGGGCCGGATGATGTCTGCGAGCGGCCGGGTCCTCATCGCCGAGGCGGATTGTGTCGTCCCTGTGCCGCTGCACCGTTGGCGGCTCTGGCGCCGCCGCTTCAATCAGGCCGCCCTTCTGGGTCGGGTGATCGCCCGGGGCGCCGAGCTTCCGTTCGAGCCATCCACACTGGTCCGGGTGCGGGCAACCCGCTCGCAAGTCGGCCTGAGCCGACCGGCCCGCGCCGAGAACCTGAGCGGTGCCTTCCGGGTGGACGCCGCCCGGGCGCACCTCATCCGCGGCCGGAGGATCCTGTTGATCGACGACGTCATGACGACCGGGGCGACCGGCAACGCCGCGTCCCGGGCCCTGCTGCGCGGCGGGGCGGCGTCCGTAGACGTGCTCACCTTCGCGCTGGTCGGTGACGCAGCCGGATGAGGCGGTTCAGACGGTCGCCCGCTCGCGATGCGGAAAGCTCACCGCCAAAGTGAAGTCGAACGCCTCCGCGATGCTCTCGTGCCAGAGCGAGAACGGTGTCGGCCGGGCGAGATGAAGCGCGCCCTCTGTCTCGGTGCCGGCACGCTGCAGCGCCGCGCCCTGCTTGGCCGCCAGCCGCAGCATCGGTCCGTTCCCGGACAGGCAGCGCACGTGCAGGTCGGCCACGCCGCGATGGCGGGCGGCGCGGGCGATCCGGGCGAACAGGGACGCGCCGATACCCTGACGGCGGTAGGCGCGCTCCACCGCGAAGGCCGCCTCCGCCCGTGGGCCAAGACCGTAGGGCGACGCTCCGAGGGCCATCGGCCGTAGCTCGGCCAGGCCGCGCAGTTCTCCACTCACGAAGGCGCCGTACATCACGCCGTCGGCGGTGAGCGCCTGCGCGGCATAGGCCCGCACGCCGGCTTCACTGACATTGCCCATGAAGCGATTCGCGCGTGCCTCGGGATCGAGCCGCAGGAAGTAGTCGAGGACCGCGACGCGGTCGGCCGGCCAAAGGCGCCGGACCGTGTGGGCCGACACGGTGAGGTGTCGAACGGGCATGGTGGGTCTCCGGTCTCTGCGCGTTGTTGCGCAAGTTGGTCCGGACGTTCCTCCCGAAGGACGAGGCCGATCTCGCATCCCGGAGCTTGTTGTGCAATGCAGCAATATGACTGAGCCCGGTCACGGGAGGCCTGCCATGCGCCGGCTTTCTGGAACGGTTCGCTGCGCCGTGTTCCAGGTTGCCTCGGCGCGCGGGCTTGATTCGCGTCGAGCTTGCGCGGCACAGGGATGCGGCCCCGGCGGGAACGGTCGACCGGGGGCGGGGGGTGCCGGGTCCGGCGCCGTATCGTGTTTCAGGGGACCGGTGGCGTGAGCGAGCAATCCGGGAAGCAACACGCGCCATCCGCGGAGGCGCGGGCCAGCGCCGTGTCGCCCGGCCCGGTCCATGACCGCTACGAGGCCCTGGTCGCCACCGGCGCCATCGAGCGGGATCCCGCCCAGGCGCAACTGGTGCGCGCCCTCGACCGGCTGATCCAGGATCTCGGACGCCGCAAGCGCGCCAACAAGACCAGCGCGCTGGGATGGCTGTTCCGGCGCAAAGACGAGGCGCCGGCTCCCAAGGGTCTCTACATCTGGGGCTCGGTAGGCCGCGGCAAGACCATGCTGATGGACCTGTTCCACGAGGCAGCGCCGGGACCCAAGCGGCGGGTCCACTTCCACGGGTTCCTGGCCGACGCGCACGCGCGCATCCACGCTTACCGACAGGCGCTGAAAGCCGGCACCGTGAAGGGCGACGACCCGATCGGACCCGTCGCCGACCAGCTCGCCGACGAGGCGACCCTGTTGTGCTTCGACGAGTTCACGGTGACCGACATCGCCGACGCGATGATCCTGGGGCGCCTGTTCGGCCACCTGTTCCGGCGCGGCGTGATCGTGGTGGCGACCTCCAACGTCGAGCCCGACCGGCTCTACGAGGGCGGCCTCAACCGGGCTCTGTTCCTGCCATTCATAGCGACGCTGAAAGAGCAGGTGGACGTGGTGCGGCTCGATTCCCGAACCGATTTCCGGCTGGAGAAGCTCGGCGGCGCCGCCGTCTATCACGTGCCGGCGGATGCGGCCGCCCGGGCAGCCCTGGACGCCGCGTTCAAGGGGCTCACCGGCAAGGCGCGAGGCCGCACCGCGACGATCCAGGTCCAGGGTCGAGACGTCGCGATCCCCGAGGAGGCCAACGGCGTCGCGCGCTTCGGCTTCGACGATCTCTGCCGGCAGCCGCTCGGCGCCTCCGACTACATGGCCCTGGCGCGGGCCTTCCACACGGTGATCCTCGACGGGATCCCGGTGCTCGGGGAGGCCGAGCGCAACGAGGCGAAGCGCTTCATCACCCTTGTGGACACCCTCTACGACCGGCACGTGAAGCTCGTGGCCTCGGCGGCGGCCGAGGCGCAGGACCTCTACACGGCGGAGACCGGGCGCGAGGCGTTCGAGTTCGACCGAACCGTCTCCCGGCTGATCGAGATGCGCTCGCGGGAATACCTTGCCCTGCCGCACGGACGGGCCGATTCCGAGGCCTCGGGTGCCAGCACCGGGCTGGTGGAGACATGAGCCGACCGGGAGTCGGCTCGATCTTCCGCCTGCGTCGGCCGAACTGGCGTGGAGCCGGTCCGCTCGGGCCGCTCCTCGGCTCGCCGGCCGCCTTCGTCCTGCTGGTCGTCGCGCTCGCGGCGGGCACGGCCAACTACATCGCCGGTGAGGCCGACCGGGGCGCCACCGCGCAGGCCAACGCCACGATCACGGGGGTCGAGCGCCTGCTCTCCGAGGTCAAGGACCTGGAGACCGGTGAGCGCGGCTTCGTGCTGGTCGGCAGCGAGGATTACCTGACGCCCTACACCCTCGCGCTCGGCAAGCTCGAGACCGAGCTCGCCGCCCTTGGGGCGACCGCGCAGGAGCCGGTCCGACGCGGCGGCCCGTCGCTTGCCGGGCTCGTGGCTCAGAAGCGCGATTTCGCCACCCGGGTGGTCGCGGCGCGCCGGGACCGGGGCTTCGACGCGGCCACCGACCTCGTGCGCACCGGCGAGGGCAAGCAGCTGATGGACGCGATCCGCGCGGAGGCGACGTCCCGCCAGGCGATCACGGCCCAGCACCTCGACGAGGTGCAGACCCGGGAGCGCTGGCGCGGACTGATCCTGTTCCTGCTTTCGGGGGCGGCCGCGCTCGGCGCGATCGTGTTGCTCGCCCGCCTCGCCCTGGTGCGGCGGCAGGAATCGTTGCGCATGTCGCGGCTGCTCGATGGGGTGCTGGCCAACGCCCCCGTGGGCCTCGGATTCCTCGACCGCGACCTGAAGATCCGTCACATGAACCGGGCGCTCGCCACCATGAGCGAGCGCGGCTTCGGGGCCGATCTCGGGGCGCCGATCTGGGCGATGCTGCCGACGCTGCAGGAGGCGCTGGCGCCCAAGCTCGCGGCGGCGCTCAAAGAGGGCCTGGTCTCGCCCAACGTGCCGGTGGCGATCCCGACACCCTCGGCGCCCGGGGGCGTCCGTCAGTTCTCGATGAGCTTCTACCCCCTGCGCGGCGAGGCGACCGGGCCCGATAGCGGGCAGGACGTCGAGGGCGTGGGCTTGGTCGTGGTCGACGACACGATCCGCCACCTCGCGGAGGTGCGGACGAAGCGCAGCGAAGAGCGCTTCCGCTCGCTGATCGAGGCCAGCGCGGCGATCGTGTGGACCGCGAACCCGGAGGGCAGCCTGCACCGGCGCCAGATCGCCTGGAGCCGCTTCACCGGCCAGGACGAGACCGCCTATGCCGGCCTCGGCTTCCTCGACGTGATTCATCCCGACGACCGCGCCCACACCCAGGCCGACTGGTCCCGCGCGGTGACCACCCTGCAGCCCTACGCCACCGAGCACCGGATGCGCGCACGCTCGGGCGCATACCGGCACATGAGCGTGCGCGCCGTGCCGATCCTCGAAGCGGACGGCACGCTGCGGGAATGGGTCGGCACCCACACCGACATCACCGAGCGCAAGGAAGCGGAGGCCGCCATCGAGGCGGCGCGGGCTGCGGCCGAAGCCGCCAACGAAGCCAAGAGCCAGTTCCTGGCCAACATGAGCCACGAGCTGCGCACGCCGCTCTCGGCGGTGATCGGCTATTCCGAGATGGTCCAGGAGGAGCTCGAAGATCTGGGCGAGGCCGCCCTGATCGCCGACATGAAGAAGATCGAATCCAACGCCCGGCACCTGCTCGGCCTGATCAACGACGTGCTCGACATCTCCAAGATCGAGGCCGACCGGGTGGAGATCTACGCGGAGGATTTCGACGTCGCCGAGGTGGTCCACGACGTCGCCGCCACCGTCGAGGGGCTGATCGCCAAGAAGGGCAACACGCTCACGCTTGACCTGGCGGCGGATGTCGGCACGGCGCACACCGACGTGACCAAGCTGCGCCAGTGCCTGATCAACCTCCTCAGCAACGCCGCGAAGTTCACCGAGAACGGCCGGATCACGCTCGGGGTCGCCCGCACCACGGAGGCCCTCCGCTTCACGATCGCGGATACCGGCATCGGCATGAGCGCGGAGCAGGTCGGGCGCCTGTTCGAGCGCTTCACCCAGGCCGACGCCTCGACCACCCGCCGCTTCGGCGGTACCGGCCTCGGATTGTCGATCACCCGGGCTTTCTCGGAAATGCTCGGCGGCGCCATCGTGGTGGAGAGCCGGGAAGGGGAGGGCACCGTCTTCACGCTGACCCTGCCGGCGCAGTTCCAGGGCCCGGAGGCCGAACATGCGAACGCGGCCGGCGCAGGCGTCGGCGACCGCCGGACCATTCTGGTGGTGGACGACGATGCCGCGACCCGCGACCTGCTCGCCCGCTTCCTGGAGCGCGAGGGGTTTTCCGTGGCTGTGGCGGAGGACGGGCGCCGGGGCCTCGAACGCGCCCGCGCCCTGCGCCCCCGGGCGGTGCTACTCGACGTGACCATGCCGCAGATGGACGGCTGGGCGGTGCTACGGGCCCTACGGGCGGATCCCGAGATCGGCGCGACGCCGATCGTGATGGTCACGGTACTGGACGAGCAGAACCTCGCCTTCTCGCTCGGCGCCACCGACTATCTTCAGAAGCCGATCGACTGGGGCAGCCTGCGGCAGGTCATCGACCGCTTCCGGCCGGTGACCGTGGACGGCCCGATCCTGGTGGTCGAGGACGAGGCGGACGTGCGTGCCCATCTCTGCGCCTATCTCGGCCGCGAGGGCTTTCCCGTGGTCGAGGCCGAGAACGGCCTGCGCGCTCTAGACACCTTAGAGGCGGAGCGCCCCTGCCTGGTGCTGCTCGACCTGATGATGCCGGAGATGGACGGCTTCGGTTTCCTGCGGGCCATGCGCGCCCGGGCCGACTGGCGCGACATCCCCGTGGTCGTCCTCACCGCCAAGGACATCACCGCCGAAGACCGCCGCCGCCTCGCCGGCCAGGCCGACCGCGTGCTCGCGAAGGGAACGACCGGACTGAGCGAGCTCGCCCGCGAGTTGCGGGCACTGATGCCGGGGCACACCGAGGTCGCCTGACCCGCACATCGTCCCGAGCAGGACGATGTGCGGTTGGGATTGTCGGTCTCCCTTCTGATCAGAAGCCCCGGAACGCCATCACCAGCGCCCCTACCGCGATGCCCCACAGGGCGAGCGTCGACCAGATCGCACGTCGGCGCTCGTTGCGGGCGAAGCGCTCCAGGCGCTGGGCGTCGCCCGTCCCGCTCTCGTCGAGGCGGATCAGCACGCGCTTGAGCCGCGTCGCGAGGTCAGGGATGTCGCCGACCACGTCGGAGAGCACACGCAGGGCTTCGAAGCCGCTCTGAGCACGCCCGAGCGGGCCTGCATTCTTGGCGATCCAGCTGCGCACCACCGGCTCGGCCGTGGTCCACATGTCGAGGCGCGGATCCAGGGAGCGGGCCACGCCCTCGACAACCACCATGGTCTTCTGGAGCATCACCAGTTCGGTGCGGGTGCTCATGTCGAACAGGGCGGTGATGTCGAACAGCAGGGTCAGCACCTTGGCCATCGAGATCTCGTCGGCCCGGCGCTGGTGGATCGGCTCGCCGATCGCCCGGATCGCCTGCGCGAAATCCTCGACGGAATGATGCGCCGGCACGTAGCCGGCCTCGAAATGTACCTTCGCCACCCGGCGGTAATCACGCAGGATGAATCCCAGCAGGATCTCGGCCAGGAACCGCCGCTCGTTCAGGCCGAGCCGGCCCATGATGCCGAAATCCACCGCCACCAGCCGGCCCTCGGCGTCGACCAGCAAATTTCCCTGGTGCATGTCGGCGTGGAAGAAGCCGTCGCGAATCGCCTGGCGCAGAAAACTCTGGATCACCGTGCGCCCGATCGCCTGCGGATCGTGGCCGGCCGCGACGAGATCGGCCGCGCTGTGCAGGCGCACGCCCTCGATCCACTCGGCCGACAGCACCTCCCGGGCGGTCAGCTCCCATTCGGGCTTGGGCACCCGAAAATCGAGGTCGTCCCGGGTATTCTCCGCGATCTCCGAGGCGGCGGCCGCCTCCAGGCGGAAATCCATCTCCATCAGCACCGAGCGGGCGAGGATCTCGACCACCTCGCGCGGGCGCAGCCGCTCGGCCTGCGGGGAGAGGGCGTGCACCACCCGGGCCATGAACCGCATGACTTCGAGGTCGCGCATGAAGCGCTCGCGCACGCCCGGGCGCATCACCTTCACGGCTAGCGCCCGCTGCGTGCCGTCGGCATCCTGCACGACGGCCTTGTGGACCTGCGCGATCGAGGCGGCGGCGATCGGCTCGCTGAACGACACGAACAGCGCGTGAACCGGCTTGCCCAACGCCATCTCGACCACCTTCAGGGCGGTCGCCTGGGGGAACGGCGGTACCCGGTCCTGCAAGCGTTCCAAGTCCGAGGCCGCCCGCATGCCGACGATATCGGGGCGGGTCGCCAGGAACTGGCCGAACTTCACGTAGGACGGACCGAGCCGTGTCAGGGCCGACGACAGGCCGGCGGCGCCGTCGTCCAGACCCCGGCGCTCCAGGGACCGTCCGAGCTTCAGGGCGAAGCGCAGGTGGGCCGGCAGCTCGGACGGGTCGGCGAGGGCGAGCGCCCCCTCCCGGGCCAGGACGAAACCGACCCGGGCACCGCGGAACAGGTTGATCGCGGCGCCGATCATGGACGCACCGAGACCTTCCCGCCGCCTAATGCAGGGGTGGGAATCAGATCGCGCTCGACGGCCAAGATCAGGAGACCTTCCAGCCGGAATGGATCGCCACGATCCCGCCCGAGAGCGGCCGGTCCGTGACGTGGCGGAAGCCGGCGCGCTCGATCATGCCGCTGAACGCACCGCGGCTCGGGAACTTCCGGATCGATTCGACCAGGTACCGGTAGGATTCGGCATCGCCTGCGACCCGGGCACCGATCCGCGGGATCACGTGGAAGGAATAGGCGTCGTAGATCCTGTCGAGCAGCGGGATGTCGACGGCGGAGAATTCGAGGCACAGGAACCGGCCGCCGGGCTTCAACACGCGGCGCGCCTCGGCGAGGGCAGTCTCGATCCGCGGCACGTTCCGGATGCCGAACGCGATCGTGTAAGCGTCGAAGGCGGCGTCCGGCAGCGGCAGCGTCTCGGCGTTGCCGGTGACGAAGGCGATCCGGTCGCCCGCGCCCTCGACCTTCTCCCGGGCCCGCTCGGCGCCGACGCGCAGCATCGATTCGTTGATGTCGAGCACCGTGACCCGCGTCTTCGGCCCGCCCGCGGCCAGGACCCGGAACGCGACGTCACCGGTGCCGCCGGCGACGTCGAGATGCGCGAACGGCCGGCCCTGCGGCGGCCGCAGCATCGACACGAGCTGCGTCTTCCAGGCCCGGTGCAGGCCCGCCGACATCAGGTCGTTCATGACGTCGTAGCGGCGGGCGACCGAGTGAAAGACGCTGTCGACGCGACCCTGCTTCTCGTCGAGCGACACGCGCTCGAAACCGAAATCTGCGCCTTCGCGCTCCGTCGCCCCGTCCCCGGCCTTCATGACGCTCCCGTTCCTCACGTCCGCGCGTCTTAGCGAAGGCCGCGCCCATCCGCCATGCGTCCTATGACGCGGACGGAGCCAGATCCTCAGCCGACGCGGGCACGCAGGGCGTCCGCCACGGCGTTCGCCATGGCGCGTGTGCCTATCGCGTTGGTGGCCTCGCCGGCGATATCGGCGGTACGGGCCCCCCCGGCCAACGCGTCCATGACGGCGCCGTCCAACGCGTCCGCGGCCTCGCCGAGGCCGAACGAGTAGCGCAGGCACATGGTCAGCGAGCCGATCATGGCGATCGGGTTCGCCTTGTCCTGGCCGGCGATGTCCGGGGCCGAACCGTGGCACGGCTCGTAGAGCGCCCGGCGCACGCCGCTTTCATCCACCGCGCCCAGCGACGCCGAGGGCAACATGCCCAGCGAGCCGGTGAGCATCGCGGCGAGGTCGGACAACACGTCGCCGAACAGGTTGTCGGTCACGAGCACGTCGAACTGCTTCGGCCTGCGTACCAGCTGCATGGCGCAGTTGTCGGCCAGGATGTGCTCCAGCTCGATGTCGGCGTAGTGCTCGGCATGAACCTTGGTGACGACCTCCTTCCAGAGGACGCCGGACTTCATGACGTTGTGCTTCTCGGCCGAGGCCACCCGGCCGGAACGCTTGCCCGCCAGATCGAAGGCGACCTTGGCGATCCGCTCGATCTCGCCCGTCGTGTAGACCTGGGTGTCGACCGCCCGCTTCGAGCCGTCCTCCAGGATGGTGATCTCCTTGGGCTCCCCGAAATAGACGCCGCCGGTCAGCTCGCGGACGATCATGATGTCGAGGCCCTCGACCAGCTCGCGCTTGAGCGCGGAGGCATCGGCGAGCGCCGGGTAGCAGATCGCCGGCCGCAGGTTGGCGAACAGCTCCAGATCCTTGCGCAGCCGCAGCAGGCCGGCCTCGGGACGATTCTCGTAGGACACGCCCGCCCATTTCGGACCGCCGACCGCACCGAGCAGGATCGCGTCCGCCGCCCTGGCGCGCGCCAGGGTCTCGTCCGAGAGCGGGCTGCCGTGGGCATCGAGGGCGCAACCGCCGACGAGATCGGTCTCGGTCTCGAACGTGGCGAGGCCGGTCTCCTTCAGGGCGCCGAGCACGACCTGCATGCCGGCCGCGACCTCCGGGCCGATCCCGTCGCCGGGCAGGAGCAGGAGCTTGTAGCTGGCCATGGCGGTCTCGCGGGTTCTCTCTCGACGTGCCGGCGGGCTTTATCCAGGGCGGACCGCGCTTGGCAAGGCGGCGGGCGAGGGCGGCCCTTGTGTTTCCGGCACGCGGGGGCTACCTCTGCGGCCCTTCGCGCGGATGCCGCTTCACGCCGTCCGCGACTCACCCGGGAGAGACGAGCCTTGGCCAGAGCCGGCTCAGCGTCCGAGACCGCCCACGCCGCTTCGTCGGCGTTGCGGTTGCGCGCGCCTCGTGCCCGGCTTCGTCTTCCGCTTCTGCTTACCCGCCCCTGAGGGCCGTCCGGGCGCGCGCGCCTGGGCCTTCAGGGGATTGTCGGAACTCGCGAACCTCAGCCCCTCCCGGGGCACCACGCCGCTCCGCGCAATATGCCGGGCGGCCCGCGACAGGGTAAAGCCATGACCACCACCAGCACCACCGCCGCCCGCGAACGCATCGTCATCTTCGACACCACCTTGCGCGACGGCGAGCAGTGCCCCGGCGCCACCATGACCCATGACGAGAAGCTGGCGGTCGCCGAGCTCCTCGACACGATGGGCGTCGACATCATTGAGGCGGGCTTCCCGATCGCCTCGATCGGCGACTTCGAGGCTGTGTCGGAGATCGCCCGGCGCACCAAGCGCGCGACCATCGCGGGCTTAGCCCGCGCGATTCCCGCCGACATCGCCCGGGCCGGCGAGGCGGTGCGGCACGCCAAGCGCGGACGGATCCACACCTTCGTGTCGACCTCGCCGATCCATCTCGCGCACCAGATGCGCAAGACCCAGGACGAGGTGCTGGAGATCATCCTCAAGACCGTCGCCCAGGCCCGCGACCTCGTCGAGGACGTGGAATGGTCGGCCATGGACGCGACCCGCACGCCGATCGACTACCTGTGCCGGTGCGTCGAGGCCGCGATCAAGGCCGGCGCCACCACGATCAACCTGCCCGACACGGTGGGCTACGCCACGCCGTCCGAGTACCGCGACATGTTCGCGGCGGTGCGCGAGCGGGTGCCGAACGCCGACCAGGCGGTGTTCTCGGTCCATTGCCACAACGACCTCGGCCTCGCGATCGCCAACTCGCTCGCCGGCATCGAGGGCGGCGCCCGGCAAGTGGAGTGCACGATCAATGGGATCGGCGAGCGGGCCGGCAACGCCGCGCTCGAGGAGATCGTCATGGCGCTGCGTACCCGCGCCGACGTGCTGCCCTACGAGACCGGCATCGAATCGACCATGCTGACCCGGGCCTCCAAGCTGGTGAGCCACGCCACCAACTTCCCGGTGCAGTTCAACAAGGCGATCGTCGGCCGCAACGCCTTCGCGCACGAGAGCGGCATCCACCAGGACGGCATGCTCAAGAACGCCGAGACCTACGAGATCATGACGCCGGCCTCGGTCGGCCTGACCAAGACCTCCCTGGTGATGGGAAAGCACTCGGGGCGGGCGGCGTTCCGCTCCAAGCTCGACGACCTCGGCCTGCACCTGTCCGACAACCAGTTCCAGGACGCGTTCGAGCGGTTCAAGGCGTTGGCCGACCGCAAGAAGCACGTCTACGACGAGGATATCGAGGCCCTGGTCGACGAGAACCTCGCCACCGCCCATGACCGGATCCGCCTGGTCTCGCTCTCGGTCATCGCCGGCACGCGGGGCCCCCAGCGCGCCACCCTGCGCATCGCCGACGAGGACGGCACCCGGATCGAGGAAGCCGACGGCAACGGACCGGTGGACGCGGTGTTCAACGCGATCACCGCCCTGGTGCCGCACAAGGCCGAACTGGAGCTGTACCAGGTGCAGGCGGTCTCCGGCGGCACGGACGCCCAGGCCGAGGTCTCGGTACGCCTGCGCGACGGCGACCGCAGCGTCACCGCCCGGGGTGCCGACCCGGACACGCTGGTGGCGTCCGCGAAGGCTTATCTCTCGGCCCTGAACAAGCTCGCGGCCCACGCCGTGCGGGTTCATGCACAGCACGCGGCAGCAGAATAGCAAAAAACCCGCATCCGGGGGTGGACAGCCCCCGGATGCGTTGGTATCAGCCCGCCACCCCGGACGGACTTGGTGGCCACCGGGGCGGGTCGCAGACGCGATCGGGCGCATAGCTCAGTTGGTAGAGCAGCTGACTCTTAATCAGCGGGTCCTAGGTTCGAACCCTAGTGCGCCCACCATTAGTATCATGGACTTAAATGACGGGCGGGGTCCGGGGATCGCAACCTGTCCGCTATGTGTCCGCATCTAGGCGGTCTGTCGGCAGTCGCTTTTTCCATGCCCCGGTGCAAACTCAATAGGGCGTTGAGCTGTTCGGGCAGAACTGGCTGCCGATGTATTTGATCGCAGCAACCCGCCGCTCAAGCTCCTCGACGTACTGGCTTCGAACTATAAAACTGTTATCCTCGCCAAAGCAGTCGCTTGCGATTAGTGGATTTAAGGGCGAAGCAGGGCGGGCGTTTCCCGTGCCACCATAGGTGCAGTAAAAGCCCTTATTCCCCTCCACGTCTAGAACGAGGAGCGAACCGTAACGATAAGAATGGAACGGGCTGTTATTTTTGATCGAGTAGCGTGTGACCCTGCGGAAATCGATCTGCGCGAAATCCCGTGCCTTTGCAGGCTCAGCTAAATCAGTGCTTCCGATCCATGTCTGGAACACGCAATCCTTCGATGTCGCCGCAACGACCCGATCGCCATTTGTGGTCTGACCGTTTTTCGGTTCCGACCACTTGCTGCCCGGCCCCTGGATTACGAATGCGGCGGCCTGTAGCAACTTCGGCTCCACCGAGATGACGTCGACTTCGTTCGAGGCTGGAAGCGGAAGAGTAGGCAGGAGATCAGACAGCGGGCGATTGGACCCCGAGGCGTCGCGCTGCTGGATTGCCAAGGCGACCCGTTGGTATTCAGTCATGTGTTCGGCCGTTGACTGAACCGAAATGGGTTTCTCAGTTTTGCGGTTCAGTGCGGAAACCGTCAGATCCCACAAAACAGGAGGCACGAGGCCACCGACAAGCGCGGCGGCAATGTAGTGCTTGTGGAGGAAGCCAAGAACGGGGTGCAGGTCACTCATAATCCGGCCTGTCGTTCTGGGGGTTACCCAGTGGTATCCCGCGTCGGGTGCAGACTACCGTGGCGGCCGGGGAAGGGCTACCGAGCGGGACGCGGTACTCCGCAGGTAATAGCGGATGACTAGCTGCAAAGCCCTGGCCTTCAAGCCCGTACTCTTCGACGACCAGACCGAGATGGAGACAGAGCCAGCAACTTAAAAAGCTCCGATGGCACCACTGCCCGGCGTTCGGCCGCTCGTAGCAGGTCAGCACGGGGATGCGGCCCTGCGCGAGCTGGTCAATCCGGGCCACGATGTCAACAGGATCGAGGCGACCCAGGATTTGCGCATAACGGGCACGATACTCTTCAGTCCGGGCGGTCTGGAACCATGCTCCAGGGAAGGTCTCGGGCAATCTCGGTGGAACGGCTTTCAGCCATCTCGGAACACCGCGACTTACGCCGATGGCTATGTGGTCGGGACCCAATTTTAGACCCCAGTATCCCGTCTTGATGGTCATCGTGCAGCACTCAGGAGTGAGTACCATTTTATCCTGGAACTCTACTTCCACAAAGGCCACAGGACCTATTATCGAGACCCTGGACCGAAAATTTGCACCGGGGTGCAACGTTAGCCAGTGATCGGTAGATCGAATTTAACACGTTTTTCGTGGTTAGCGAGTGCCTCAGAGACGGGGATTTTGAACCGCGTTGCAACGGAGACAAGCGATGCTCGAAACTATGGTGACCGCTGCGGATCAGATCGCCGCTGGACTTAGATGGCGCTGGAGAGACGCTGTGCAGCTATTGGAGGTAGCTGCGGAATACGACGGCCTACTTGGTGTTTAGAACGTCGCGACCGCCCTGTGCGGGATAGCGCGGGAATGCCGGCTCCATGAGCAGGGAATGAATGACCAGCTTAGCACCTTACGGGCTGCGATCCGCGAGCACCAAAGTGAAGACAAGGCGGTTCGGCACTAGCCCTAGCGTTGGAGCCGGCCTCGGAACGTCCGCCAAGGGTGGCGAACGGAAACTGGGTCGAGACCGGAAAGCAGACCTTCGGCTCGGTGCTCATCATGCCTGCGGCTCGACGCAGCGCCGAGGGTCGCGGTTTGTGGCGAGCGCTATGGCGCTTCCTAATTTGGCCGGGTGACCGCCTGTTGCACTTATGGTCGGCCAAGTGGCAGACGATAGCGAATGTCGCTGCCAGCAATCCGCACCCTGGTTGAAAAAGTCGCCTCTCGGCGTACGAAGCCCGGCCAATTGCACGACGCCTTTAACCCAGCAGCGCTATTGCTGACCGACGAGATGGACCTCTCGCGTGTGATCGGCTGGATGCTGGACCCCGCGGGCACGCATGGCCAAGGTGAGCGCTACCTCCAGCGCTTCCTCGATCTCTGTGGGATCGCCCCACCCGATGATTGCCGATCGGCGAAGGTCCGTCTTGAGGTGCCCCGGTACGCGCTGGGACGGCTGATGGGGCGCATCGATATTGAGGTCTCCCATCCTCGCTTCCTCGTGCTCGTTGAGAACAAGCCGACGGCTCGCTTCGGCGACCAGCAACTGGAGCGCTACGCCCGTACTCTACCGCGTGATCACGGTGAGCGAGCGCGAGTTGTCACCCTACTTGGTGCCGGATGGGACAGGGCGCGCGTCGCAGCTATTGAGGGCAACGGAACGCGAGCGCTGAAGCTCGGCACCGAGGTGCGAGACTGGGTGGCAGCCTGCCAGTCGGCTACAACGGCGGTGAGGGTTGCTGCCTTCCTTGGCGACCTCGAAGTGGATCTGGACAGGCGCTACGCTGGGAAGGACGCGCGCGAAGTGCAGCAGATCATCGACCTCCTTGCTGCCACCCCGGAGACGGTAGCGGCATCAATCGCCGTTATTGACGCACGCGATGCACTGACCGCGACGATCAACGATCGCTTCGTGGATCTTGTGCAGGAGCGCGCACGAGCGGCCGGATTGGGAGAGGTGCGCCCAATCCCGGGCGAGATGCCGCTCTTCTCGCCCAACCGCAATGGCACGCTGCGTGTCGACATCGGTGACCCGCGCTTCGACTTCTCGCTTTCGGCCGAGGCGACTTACTTCAAAAATGTGGCGCTGGGTGTGAACCTCCGCAGGGAGCAGCGCGGGATAGCTAAGGTCTATGCCAAGGAGATCACGCGGCTGCGCAATGCACTCGGACCGGGGGAGAGCGACCTCAACGAGTGGTGGCTCTGGTGGGACAACGTGCAGAAGCTCGACGCCAGCGGAGGGCGCGGCGTCAACCCGCCCGATCTCTGGGCCTGGGCATCTGATGTCAGTGACGACGGATTAGCCGCGGCCTTCGTGAAGCAAGCGGCCGAAGCGCAAAGAGCCCTGTTCGCTGCTGGAGGTGAGCTTGAAAGCTAGGATCAACGTGTGCGGCCGGGTGTGCCACCGAAAAACAGACACTCCGACGGTCCGATAGGGGTCGGAAGCGGGCGCCTAGGTCTCGTCTCGGCCGAACCGCGCTACCTCCTCTCGGCCGGTGGGCGTCAGGAACCAGTAGGAAGCTCGCCCGACCCGGCCCCCGGTCCGTCTCGCGACCAGCCCGGCCGCCTCCAGGACCGGCATGACGCTTCGATACGCGTTGCCCCTTAGGCCTTGCGGGTTCGCAGCACAGGCGCGCAAGGCATCCAGGCGGCGCTTCTCGACAGCGGGGGTTATCGGCTTCGGATGGTCCACTACCGCGTGGTCTCGTTCAAGCGCAGTCGCGGTTCAAGCTAGTGGTCCAAATCTGACGCTTGGTACCCAATCGCGGGGTCCGCAACGGGGGTAGACCTTCCCGGTCAGACCAACCAACCACGCCGCCGATTATGTTGAAGGCGAATGCCAGAAACCGCTCAACATGACATATATTAATTTTCAGGATCAGCGCTGATGTAGCGGCTGTTCCTGAGGATGCCACTATGTTCAGCCCGCTCATCCGCAAGCTCGGGCACGGCGTCGATCTCACGGAGGCGGACCGTGATCGGCTCGCTTGCCTCGGACGCACCCGGCAGATCGGCGCGCGTCAGGAGATCATCGCACAGGGCGACCGACCCGAGGACGTGCACCTCGTGCTCAGTGGCTTCGCCTGCCGCTACAAGGTGCTACGCGACGGCAAGCGCCAGATCATGGCCCTACTGGTGCCCGGCGACTTCTGCGACCTGCACGTCGCGATCCTCGGCGCGATGGACCACGGCATCACCGCGCTGTCGCCCTGCACGGTCGCGGAACTGCCCCGTGCCACCATCCTCAATCTGACCGAGAACCATCTGCGTATCACCCGCGCGCTGTGGTGGGCGACGCTGGTGGACGAGGCAATCCTGCGCGAGTGGCTGGTGAACATGGGCCAGCGTGAGGCGCACCAGCAGTTGGCGCATCTGTTCTGCGAGCTTCTGGTCCGCCTAAAGGCGGCGGGCATCGGCGACGCGGACGGCTATCCGTTCCCGCTCACGCAGGTCGATCTGGCCGAAGTGCTGGGCATCACGTCCGTGCATGTAAACCGGACGTTGCAGTCTCTGCGCGATGAGAACCTCATCGTGCTGCGCGGGCGTCGGCTCAATATCCCCGACGTGGAGCGGCTGAAGGCGTACTGTGACTTCGATCCCGCCTACCTGCACCTCGTGAAGCGGGTTGAGTGAAGCGTCAGCTACGGGTCGGGCGCGGCCCTTGGCGGCGGGTACCAAGTGTCAGATTTGGACCACTAGGTTCGGGCAGTAGTCCAAGGTCGATCCGTCACAGGGCCCTCACCAGACCAGCGGACCACAACGTCAGCCCGTTCTAGCAACCCTTCACGCGCGACGTAAGCAACAAGGCCCTCCATCGCGTCGGCGGCCCTCCGATCCTCGCTCTCGACGTAGATGAGCAAGTCGGGCTTACGACCGAGCTGACTTAGGGCGTCCAGCAGGAACACGCTCTCGACCACGACGGGCCTCCCGTGATCAAGGCGGGCGCTTAGCAGCCGCTCGATCTCGTCCAGACGCCAGGACAGCGGCGGCGTCCGTCGCACGCGGAAGCCGTCTAGGAAAAGGCAAGGCGCGCCGAGCTGCCAAGCGAGCCACGCGGCAAATGACGACTTGCCCGCACCGTCAAAGCCGTCGATCGCGATGAGGCATTGCTTCCGGTAGGGATAGCCGGTCGCGAGCCAGCAACGCTCCAGCGCAACCACATAGTCCGGCGGCGCCACCTTTAGCGGGAAGGTGGGCGGCATCGCAATCTCGTCATCCTCGACGTCCCACCAGTCAGAGGTCACCAGCTTGCTCACCGTTTCATGATCCGGAGCACTCACCCGTTGCACCGGGGTGCAACGTCCATAGGATCACTCCGCGGTCTCGGCGTCGATCGTCTCGCCGGCCAATGCCCTATGGGAGGATGGTACCACCTATGGTTACGCTCGCTTTCGCCGAGCACACGTCTTAGTTCATGAATGCACAGGCGCTGAGCAATCTTAACCGTTTGCAGAGCGCAACCGGGGATTTTCAGGGTTGGCTTGGTACGGCCAAGCTGTGCTGTTATTGGTCGAGCCGGACAGATGGACGATGCGAGAACCATGACCGCGGAGGTGGACAGGCGGACGGCTGAGGGAGCCGACCTATCGCCGCTGATCGACATGGCGATGTCTATCCAGTTCGCGGCGCTTACGTCTCTGCGGACCCCGTACGTCGGACTGCTCTGGGGCAACTTCCGCGATCGCTACCAGCAGGGCACGGAAGCACCCCCGGTACCCCCACAGTTCGAAATGTTCGGTGGCCCGGCTGGGATCGGTGGCCCGCAGTTCACCATCCAGCTCAACGCGCTCGTCCCACGCATCATTTTCGAGGGGGTCGACGGCGACGTCCTGCTGCATGTCCAGCAGGATCGCCTGATAATGGGCTGGCGACGCTACCCGACCGGGCGCCCCTATCCAGGCTACGTGGCCCTGCGAGACAGGTTCATGGAGGAGGTCCGCGTGGTTGAGGGCTTCTTGAAAGCCGAAGGGCTGGGTGAGATCAGGCCGAACCAGTGCGAACTGACCTACGTCAATGCCCTGCTGCTCCCTGGTGAGACAGCCATCCATGAGCACCTAGATAGCGTCACACCGATGTGGCGGCCCATCGATACCGGGCTGCCGTTCGACAGCGCGCTCTTGCAGAACCGCTACGTCATCTCGTCCGGCAGCGAACAGACAGGGCGCCTATATACGACCTTCTCGCCAGCGGTCCTGACCGCGACAGGCGAGCCGAATTATCAGCTTGAGATCGTGGCTCGGTGCAGGCCCAGCGGGGAAACTGTCGATGCTGCGTTCGCTACGCTTGACAGCTCGCATGATCTGATTGGTCGTGCGTACAAAAGTGTGACGTCCTCAGTCGTAAGGACGTCGGGAGGAGTTTGATGACCTCAGGCGCTGCACCGCGTTACCGGCCTACTGAGGCCGACGTGCCGTTAGCTGGGACTTTCGGCGCGCGCGCGGCTGCGGGTGAAACGCTCGCGTTCTCGCGCCTCCGTTCGTACGAAGACGCCCTTGCACCTAAGTGGCCTCAGGAAGCACTCGCAAAGATCACCTCTTACATCGAGCGCCGGGCGAACTGGGACAGCTATGGCTCACAGCCGTTGCGCCACGACACTGGCATGTTCGCCCTTCAGGTCCTGATGGCTGTGATGCAGCCGCGCACTCCCATGCCCTCGATCGTACCTTCTGCAAGTGGTGTGCAGTTCGAGTGGCATGAGAACGGGATCGACCTGGAGCTTCACGTAACAGGCCCCTACCAGTGGGAGATCTGGTTCGAGGACCACACCGGTCAGTACCCCTCGTTGTCGGAGGAGCTTACAAGCAACTTCGCATCTGCACGCGAGGCAGTGTCGATCTTAACGAAGCGTTGAAACAGCCCAGGGGCGCATGTCCGGTAGCATAGCTGTGCGCGTGATTGATGACGAGATGGAGCTTTACCGTCGCGTCCATCCTGAACAGGTAGTTCCAGACAAGAACACCGGGCAGCTGCGGCCGTCCTCGGCAGTTTTCAAAGACCCAAGCATGTCGGTAGATGTTGCCGATTTCATGCGCGAAGATGGTCTTGATTGGCGATGGTCGCTCCGTGACTTCCCTGGGTGGTCGCTTGTCTGCCTGACCGCTGCTCATGCGCGTGCCAAGCAGCAGGACGTACAGCACACACCAATCACGACTGAGCCGAAAAACCCCTATCACGCAGAGGTTATCGGCAAGAAAACCCCCGGCACTGCTAACCATCTGCGGGATGGCTCGGCTTTGTTGCATCTTGAACCAAAATCCTAAGCAAATCCTAGTGGTCCAAATCAGACGCTTGGTACCCATGGTCGAGGGCTGCTTCCGATCCAACTCGGTCGTGCGAACGGCTATCGACCCTTCCCGAAAGCGGCCACTGGTCCGCCAGACAACAACATCGGCTTGGGACAACAAGAAGCCGCGCTACACACAAAAATAAGATAAGAGTGATGCGTTCCCCTCAAGTCTTAAGCTGAGAAGGCATGTGATCGTCTGGCATAACCTTCCGCACATGGTGATGGACAATTTGTGCACTGAACGGCTTGGCGATGAAGCGCGCACCCTCTGGCAGATCGTCGGGACCCGGCGTCACTCGGCCGGACGCAACCACGATCGAGATGTGCGGGTATGCCTGCGCGGTCTCACGCGCGAGTGTGAAGCCGTTGCGTGAGCCGGGCATCTCTACGTCGGTGAACAGGAGGACCACATCCTGATGATGCTGGCGCAATAGCTCAGCCGCATGATCGCCCGTTACGGCTTCAAGTGTCCGGAACCCCGCTTGTTCTAGGATATCGACCGCATCCATACGGATCAGCCCTTCATCCTCGACGACCAGGGCGTAGGGGGCGGACGGCAAATCTTTTTCCATAGGCCCTAATTCCTGACGCGGAGAAAAGGTCCTGCGTGTTTCGGCGTAGCGATCACATTCCCGCGCTGAGGCTCGCCAGCGATGAGGTCAGCGTGCAGACGACGCCTTCGGTTGGGTAGCGGGTATCGACCGTACCGCCCGCCAGACCCCGCTGGATCAGGCGCGAACCGAACCCACTGCGGCTCGGCGGGGTAACCGGCGGCCCGCCGTGCTCTGACCAGACCATCTGGAACATCGCCTCGGCGCCCTGGCCATGAATGGACCATTCCAGTGAGACGTAGCCCGCCGGGCAGGTCAGCGCACCGTACTTGGATGCGTTGGTCGCAAGCTCGTGCAGGATAAGCCCGAGCGCCAGAGCGGCAGAGGGGCCGAGCGGAAGTTCGGGACCACAGGTTCGAAACCGCGTCTCCCCGTCCTGGTGTAGGGATAATGTGCCGTCGATGAGGGCGGTGATCGGCGCACTGTCGCTGCGTCCAGTTAGGAGGATGTCGTGCGACTTGCCCAGGGAGACGAGACGCGCCGCCAACGCGTCACGAGCCTCCCGCAGGTTCTCTGCGTTGCGCAAAGTCTGCGAGGCGATCGATTGCACTAGGGTCAGGGTGTTCTTCAGGCGATGGCTGAGTTCGAGATTGAGGATACGCTGCTGCTCCTCGGCCTCTACCCGCGCGACGGTCGAGCGCGTGCGGTCGGCGACATGACGCACGAAGGCGATGTCTTCCGGTGCCCATACCCCCGGCTCCGCCCTTACGCCGTAGAACAGCGCCACGAACCGACCATGTTCCATCACCGGCAGATTGATCAGCGCGCGGGCGTGGATCGCGGCGAACGCTTCGGCATCGGCTGCCGTCCTGGCGTCGGAGCCAAGGTCTTCGATGACGACGTTGCGACCGGCTTTGAGGTCGTCGATGTACG
Organism: Methylobacterium sp. WL64; assembly: GCF_008039945.1. Classification (NCBI taxonomy): domain Bacteria; kingdom Pseudomonadati; phylum Pseudomonadota; class Alphaproteobacteria; order Hyphomicrobiales; family Methylobacteriaceae; genus Methylobacterium; species Methylobacterium sp. WL64. The sequence continues at coordinate 104,658 of NZ_VRVA01000002.1, read as the reverse complement.
TGCCGTAGGTCCGGAAACGGTGCAGCCCGGCAATGCTGGTGAGGCCCGCCCCGGTCCACTCGTGCGCCACCAAGATCGTCTCCGCCTCTGGATCAACCTGACCATAGCCCGCGTGGCTCAAGCCCAGCGTCCGCCCCAGGATCTCGGCTGCGATCCGACTAATCTCCTCCTTGTCGCCTACGTCGCGCAGGCAGTCGCCCAGTTCTATCATCGCGGCTCGGCGAGCCTCGGTTCGCTTGCGCTCTGAAATCTCCAGGAACAGTGCCGCGAACTGCTGCTCACCCTGTTTCCGGGCTCGAACCTCGAACGTGCGACGCAATTCGGGGACGTGGATCTCGAAGGTCTCGGGCTGGCCGGTTTCGATCACGCGGGCATAGGTATCGATCAGCGATTGCGCGATGTTTGGGATCAATTCGCGTATCGTCCGTCCAGCGCTATCGACCGGCAGCCCGGTGAGCCGGGCGAAGGCAGGATTGACCTCCAGCAGGCGGAAATCCACTGCGCGGCCAGCCGTACCGCGGATCAACTCCGCGCTTAGGAAGCCTTCCTGCATCCCGGTGAATAGGCCGCGCCAACGCTCTTCACTGATGGTGAGTTGGCTCTCGATGGCCTTCTGGCCGGTAATATCGCGGGAGACGGACAGCAGCTTCTGCGGCTGCCCATTCGGACCGAGGATCGGCGTCACCTGCACGTCCCACCATCGCGGCGTGCCGATGTAAGTGTTTGCCGGGCCTTGGAAATGGCCGACGCCGCCAGCTCTAGCCGCGTCCAGTGCCGCGTGGGCGTCAGTATGGCCCTGGCCTTGCCAGAAATCCGGCCAAGGGCAGCCTTGGACGAGGTTGAAGTCGCTCAACTCCATAACCCGCAAGCCGCCCTCATTCATGAAGGTGAGGCCACCGTCGAGATCGAGCACCTTGATGCAGTCGGCCGAGGAACTCAGCACGCTGCGCATGAACTCGGCGTCGGCCTGCTGCTTGGCGGCAGCGTTGCGCTGCTCAGTGCGGTCACGCAGGATTTTGAGGAAGCCCTCGGGGGTGCCCCGCTCGTCGAGGAGCGGCATCATCTCACCGCTCGCCCAGAACAGGCTGCCGTCCTTTCTGCGGTGCCAACGCTCGTCGGAGCCGCGGCCGTGAAGCAGCGCGGAACCCATCTCCCTCTCTGCGATCTGATCGCGCTCGTCCTTCTGTGTGAAGAACACGTTGGCGTGCTGCCCAAGCATCTCGGCTTCGGTCCATCCGAGGATCTGCTCGGCCCCGGCGTTCCAGGTCGTTACGTGGCCGGTCAGATCCATCGAGATAATGCCGTAATCGATCGCGCTTTCCAGGATCGCCTCATTGCGACGGTCGCTCTCGCGGCGCCCCTTGAGTGCCCGGCGCAACTCCAGCGTGGTTATCGCCTGACGCGCCAGGGTGCGCAGGATCAGCGTCTGTGAGGCATTGAGCGCGTTGGGCTTGGTATCGAGCACGCACAGCGCGCCGAGGGCGACACCATCGGCCGTCTCCAACGGCACGCCCGCGTAAAACCGCACGTGAGGTGCTCCCGTCACCAGCGGGTTGTCGGCCGTGCGGGGGTCCTCGGTCGTGTCCGGGATCACGAACACATCGCGCTGTCCGGCGGTGAGGGCGCAGATCGAGGAGGAAAGAGGGGTTTCGCGCGAGCCGAACCCGGTCTCGGCTTTGAACCATTGCCGATCGACGTCGAGCAGCGAGATCAGCGACACCGGCATGCCGCATGCTGCCGACGCCGCCTCTACGATCTCGTCGAACTCGGCCTCTGCTTCGGTATCCAGGATGGCATAGCTGGCCAGGGCCTCGCGACGCCTTGCCGTCATGTCGGTGTCAGTCAAGGCGCCCCCGCCCATCTGCCGTAATGATGGGGTTATGTCATAGCGCGGTCCGAGGCTAGGGCGCTGACGCTTTGCGCCCCGCCGCTAAAACCGGCTTGTGACTTTTCCGCTCAGGTCTGCGGAAGATCGTGAGTTAGCGCAACAACGACGTCCTTTGTTGCGCATGGTCTCCCGAAAGCAGACAGGCGGCAATCCACCCTTAGCGGACGGTACCCAGCGTCAGATTGAGACCACTAGGTTGATCCGATCAGTCACAACGGGGGGTACGATGGCCGCAAGATCAATCGATAAGTTTGAGGTTGGCGATCCTCCGCTCACCAATTCCGCTGAGATATTTGAGCTGGAAGATGGAAGGTATCAGGTCGTATTGAGGCTCTATCCGTCAGCCGATGATTGGGAGACGGGATCTTACCCTCCCCAGGAGCTTAACTTCCGAGAGTATACGAACGCGGTGGAGGCTCGCGGCTGGTTTAAGACGCTAAAGCGCCTGCTTGAGAAGGCAGGAGCACCTTAGCGGCGCCTAAGGTGTTAGGCGCCGCTAAGGTGCTCCGATTTTGAACCGGGGTGCAGCACGGCCTTATGATCGGACTGTCACTCCTCGTCGTGGTCGATCGTCTCGCCGACTGCCGCGCGGCGCTCGGCCAGGAGTTCGGTCAACCGGATCGCCATCTGTGCCAGCCCACGCTGAGCGGTGAGCCGCGCCAGCACTTCCGCCGGTTGATCCGGGGTGAGCCCGAGGCGTTCCACGACCTTGGGCGACAAGCCCAACAGCGCGTTGCGCTGCCCGGAGATGTCGAGCAGCAGCTTCAGCATCCGGGCTTCGTCCTTGGGGCTTGGCTCCTTGCGGTTCGACAAGGCGGCGTACTTCGCCCAGGTCTCCTGTTCGAGCAGATCGAGCCGCGCCATGGCCTCGCCGCGGAAGCGCGTGATCGTCCGACCACCGCCTGTGATCTCCCATCGGGCGTGAACCCTCTCGATCAGCCGGATGACCGTGCGCGTGTTCAGCTCCAGAAGCTGGCCGATAAGCTCCGGTCTCGTGACGCCCTTAAGCATCAGCATTTCCACGCGGGACGTCTGCTGGTCCTCGTGGGCAGCCTTGTCCTCGGTGGCCGATACGGTGGGCAGCGGAGGCTGGTGGATGCGCTGAGCAGCGGCCGACGCCGACTTGGCCTTCGCCAGGACACGCGAACTGGGTCTCGGTGCGGGGGCGGCTGCTGGTTTCGGTTGAACGGCCATGATCGTCCTCGACGTAGGCAAGGGACTGAAGGGGTTACGGGATCGAGACGGAGGGATTAGCGTCTCGGCTCTCTGCCCTGTGCTGTCGGGTCAGGGCTCACGGTTTAGCCTCTCGATCCGGGTCTCGAAGTCGAAGGCCGGGCGAAAGTCAGCCCACTCGCCGCTGGTCAGCTCACGCCGATTGACGGTCTGTCGCCACGCGGTGCCGAGCTGGCCGCTGTAGACGAAGCCCCCGACAAGGTTCTGTTGGACACGATCCACCACCGGAACCTGGGACCTGAATTCGGTGCTGATGGTGCCGGCGACCGGGATGACCTTGCGGATGATCTGCGGCGCGCAGAGCACTACGAGCCCAACGAGGCCCGTCTTTGACATGGCGCTCAACGCTTCCTCGGCCGCGCCCTCGTTCACGATAGCGAACTCGGCATATTGGAGCGCCGCGGGCCGACTGCCTTGGTTTTTGATGTTGAGCGTGACCCGCACATACGTCTTGCCGTCTCGGTGGACCTCGGCGCCCTTCTGGATGCCCAGCTCTAGGAACGGATGATCGCTCTCGATTAGCGCGGTCTGGGCAATGTCGGCCTGCCGCTTCGCCTGGAGGTAGGCGCCCCCGGCGAACCCGGCCGCGCAGAGCGTGGCGATCAGCGTGACGCTGCCGACAATGCGCTCGTACCGGCGGTGCTTGGCCTCTTCGTCAGCATGCGGGTTCTCGGACACCGTTAAGTCCTCTATGGTTCGGCACTGGGGGCGACGCGTTTCCTGTAGCGTTCGAGGCGTCTTGGGGACTTGGCGGTGATGATGCGACCCGTCTGAAGATCGCCACCATGCTGGGGACGGCAAATGGCCAGCCACAGGTTCTCGTTCTCGTTCAGCCAATACCGCATGATGTGGAAGTACCGCCTGATTGCAGGACGCTTCGTTCCTGGAGGCGGCAGGACGGTGTTGTACTGGAGCCTCCAGCGAGCCAGCACCGCAGCAAAGAAGTCCGGGATGCGGATGAGGTCATCGACCAAGTCTGACAGGCCACGATCCATACCAGTCAGATCCGTTTGGCTGATCTGCGGCATTGGCTTCCGGCCGAATGTTTTTGTCCAAAGGGCGTGATAGTTGAGGTACGTCATTGTGCCGAATACCTCGTTGCAGTAGCGCGTCTCCCCTTCATCGTCGGTGACCCACCAAACCCTATCGACCGGAATGTTGGCCGTTAGTTTCGCTGTCACGAAGGCATTGAAGAGCCCGAGCAGCAGCATCCGCTCCATAAACGCCAGACTGAAATCCCGCCTACCAGCTTGGTTGTGAAGCATGCGCAGCTTGCGGAGATGGTCTTCGCCAGTCCCATTCTTCGTGAGGATAGCGATCGTCTGAGCCAGTTCGTTGCGGAATGCGATCAAATCCTTCGTTCGATCCCCGGAGCGCAGAAATCTATCGGACTTGGAGACGAGGAAGACAAAGACGAAGCACGTGTTTGTGGCTGGAAAATGCTTCTGCTCCCACGTGATGTGTGACGTGTGTTTGAAGTCGCGCGGGAAGCATTTGCGGAGGGCATCGCGCACCCCCTCGATGCCGATCAAAGAGATGGGGTAGACGGCGAAGGCGTAGACGTCGTGATCGGTGCCTTGGGTACCGGTGTTGTAGTCGCTCGCCACCACCCACCGCTTGACCGTGAGGTGATGGCTCAGGAACCGGCGCAGCGCCTGCGCGCCGCCTGCGTCGAACGAGCTGTTCAGATTGAAGACGTAGCGGGCGAAGTCGAAGGGCATCAGGCCGGCTCACTCAGAGCCACGACGTTCACCAAGCGGGCACGCGTGTGGCGCACCGGATTGCGAAGATCCTGGGCAGGAGGCGTCGTCCGTGCCAGCAGGTTCTTCACGGTAGAGACGTGCCATTCCCCTCCCCGCACCGTAGCGACCCGCCGTTCATTCAGGGCGTCCGCGATGGCTTGCAGGGTTGTCCGACCGCTGGCCTGGATCTCCCGAACGATCGGCATGACGTTGGCCGCGAAGGTGTCGGCGGACCGGGCATTGGTGGCAGCCCCGCGCTTATGACCGCCAGCGAGGTTCACGAGGTTGCCCAGGACCGCGCCGGCCGCCTTCTTCCGCTGAAGCGCATCCCGAGTGCGCGAGGCGATCAGGGCGCGTTCTTTCTGCGCCAGGGCGGCATAGATGTGCAGCAAAAACGGGTCGCAGTCGGCGCCAAGCTCGGTGACGATGAACGGCACGCGCTGGGTCATCAGTGTCGCGATGAACGCCACGTCCCTTGAGATCCTATCGAGTTTGCTCACCAGCACCGCGCACCGGAGCTTCTTGGCCTTCGCCAGGGCTGCCGCGAGCTGCGGGCGCCGGTCGAGGGCATCGAACCCTTTCCCGGTCTCCTGTTCACTGAACCATTCCACGACCTCGTAGCCCTGGACGGCAGCGAACTGCTCGATCACGACGCGCTGCGCGTCCAGTCCGAGATTTTGTTTCTTCGTGGAGGTCCGGAGGTATCCGACTGCTGCCGTCATGGCTGCTGCCCATCCCTTACAAAGAGTGGAGGGTGGTGTGGGGTTTGTAAGAACTGACCCTGGGTCGCAATCGCGGAGCTGTGAAGCCCAGAAGCGCGCCGATCGACCGCAATTGCACCTCGGTGCAAGCCCTCCCCAGACTGTGCATCGCCAGCGTATTGGGCATCACGCGTGAGAGCGCGCGGCAGCTCGTCATCAGGAAGCGATGGGGCGGACCAAGGGCAACGACAACCGTGCGCGGATCGAAGTGCCGGAGGATGCCGTTAGGGGTGTTAGGCCGTCGGAGGACACATCCGCTGCCTCGTCCGATTACATGGGTCATGAAGCTCGCCAGGAGGTGGACCGGTCCCGTGCTGATGCAGAACGATGGCGCGGGGCTGCTACCGCCGGGTCCGCGCCACCCGGCGTGTAGGCGGCGATCCTGAAGCGGTTCGACTGAGACGGGCAGGGCGGCGCGCATCACCAGCGGCCTCGAAAGACGCATGCCCAGTCCTGCGGTAGGTTTATGACACCTGCGAACCGCTGCGATCGACTGAGCGTGCATTTCCAGAGATCGCGTTCGAGCTGCTGTAGCCTCCGCACTGCGAAGATCCACGGCAGCTCAAGCACCTCGATCCTGCGGTAGACCGGATCAGCCAGGACCCTCGGATCTACGTTTTCCGGGTCGCCGTCAGGATCGTCGTATCCAGGGTAGCTCCTGCGTAGGCACTCCTTAGCATCGCGGAGGATGTTGCCTGCGACCCAAACGAGGAAGACGTCTCGGGTGAACGCGGACAGCGGGTGCCGGCCGGCGAGGCAGGGGTGCTGCTTCGCTACGGCCACGAACCCACGATAGCCCTGCTCCCACTTATCCGGCTGGCTGCCCGGCCAGATGTAGCCCTCAGTGTCCGCGGGCGGCTCGGGGGGCAGTTCGGGAGCCTGCTTGTTCCGGCCGTAGACCACCTCCTCATCGGAGTAGCCGTTCGCGCGACGCTTCCGAAACGTCTTCGGGTCCTCCTTGCGGAGCCGAGCCCAATCGGCGAGAGGCCGGGTCTCGCCGCCGACCGTCAGTATGATCGTGTTGCGGCGGTTGTTCGCCTGCGCGCGCTTGTCCCGCCACTCCACCTTCTTCGGCGCATACTCCGGATCGTGCGGGTTCTTGCGGTCGAGGGTCCAGGTAGGCAGCGGCCTCCGCCCGACGTGGAGCAGGAAGGATCGGAACTCGTGAAAGGCGGGATGGACCACAGCACCATGCGTGCGCCGCCGGTTCATCATGTCGAGGTGAGAGATGGCCTCCAGGCGGAAGTGCCTGCGCAACTCCATCTTCCCGAGGCTCTGGACGAGCTTTCGGAAGGCCGCATCGAGCCGCTGCGGATTTAAATTCGATGACGCCTCAGCCTCGGAAAGGCTTATCTCCGTTGACGCCGGCGTCATTGTTATCAACTTGCCAGCGTTGAGCTTTTTGCCCTTCTTCACTGGCGTCTTTGAATTTAAACCCGGCGCGTTTGGCGTCACCGATTTTAAATGCGTCTGCGTCCCAGGCTTAACCCTCTTCGGGCGCTTCGGACGCCTTCTAGATCGCTTCACCACGACGTCGGGCCGGAGCAGCACAACATTCTCGGGCAGCTCAGGAACCTTACTCGGGCTCACAACCCATCCTCCCCTTTTGCACCCGGGTGCAAAAATTCAGCGCTGAAGACACGCGCAAGCTATGTTCGGCAGAGACTAGCCCGCGGTGTTCATCACCTCTCGAAGCGTCCTGCGCTACTTAGATGATCCCGTTTGCTCGATTAGGGCGCTACCGCTTGAGGATGCTGTCGCTCCTCATGCTGCCCGGGGAGCAATGGGGACGGGCTGCGACCAGCCTCTGCGCCGAGCATGTTATGGCCACTTGGCGTAGCGGCTCGGCCCTTTCCTCATCTCCTAGCTGATGCCGGCACCCGGACCGCAGCCTGCTCGTTGGCACGCAGCCACTCTTCGACTGCCTCACCACGATACATGATCTGCCGCCCGACTATCGTGCGTGGCGGACCGCGCCGTTCACGATGCCAGCGGTCCAAGGTGCGAACATGCACCCCAAGAGCGTCGGCGAGGTCATACCGGTCGAAATACTTAGTCATGATGTCCATGAGCACCCTCGTCATCCGGCTCGTTTCAAGCGCGTTCGAGAGTACTGCGGAACGTCAAAGATCAGCAGGACGAAATCGACCCCTTATTCGTCCACTCCACTGCTTGGCTTGCTAGCCACATTTTCCCTGAGACGGACGTATCGCCGGGCTTCCGCTGTGACACGCTCGTTAGTCCAATTTCCATTTTCGTCCCTGTACTCCGGCCCATACTGATTTTTCAGACGACGTATGCTGCTCGCGATGGCGTCTTCATCTGCCATACCTTCCCGAAGTAGTATTTGCCTAAACAAGGCTCCGAGTGGCGGGGGCTTCTTACCCTTGTACCGACCATTCTCATTCTGCATCCAGGAGAGGCGTAATCTTGCTACTTCCGATATCCGCGCTCGATCCTTCGGCGATGATTTTGGCCCTTTTCTCTGAGTGACTACCCTATGGCCGTCGATTGAGCTTTCAAACTCGGCGGCACAGGCATCCAGAGCCCAATCCGGAGGCGTCCCAGACATATTAGATTGGCTGCGCCAATGGCCAATGGCCAAGACCGCATACAGAACGTTGCGCGTGCGCTGATACTTAGCCTGCGTGGCCCAGTGATCCCGATCTTTCTGTTTTCTCGCGCCGCTGGTCATTTGCGCGGCCCTAAATCAACAAGGACGCCGAACTTTTCCGTTGCCTCCCTAAGCGGATCATCCAGGAGATGCGCGTACCGCTGCGTGGTCTGTGCCTGCGTGTGTCCGAGAAGTGCTCCCACCACCGGAAGTGAATACCCAGCAGATGCGAGATATGAAGCGTAAGTGTGCCGCAGATCATGAAGGCGGCAGTCCGCAATGTCGGCTGTTTTGCAGAGGGTTGCCCAGGCTTTTTTGATGTCGGTGAGGTGTGTGGCACCGCCTTTAGCGGGAAATACATATGGTCCGCTGGCAGTTGCTCTCATCTCGACCAGCAGGCGCAGCGCAGTGCTCGACAGTGGAACCCGGTGCTCGCGTTTTTGTTTCGTGTTTGATCGCGGTTTAGTCCAGGTCCCCCGTTCGAGATCGAAGTGCTCCCACATGGCTGCAAGAACCTCACCACGGCGTGCGCCTGTGAAAAGCAGAAGTCGGACGGCGCTGGCGACATTTTTGTTGGCGTAACCATTGAGCGCGCCTGCTAGGCGGGCAAGTTCGTCGCGATTGAGATATCGTGAGCGGTGTGCTTCAGGGTTACGCTCAATGCCGGTTACCGGATTGTCAGCTCGATAGCCCCAGCGGATCGCGAGGCTCATCATTTTGGAGAGCAAGGCGATCACGCGATTGGCTCGGAACGGCGCGCGTTTCGAAATCTCTCGATGAAGAGCATCGACGTCTGAGTGTGCCAGATGGACTACCTTCATCGTGCCGAGCCGCGGCTTGACGATTTGGGCGATCACAGCGACGTCGTTGCGCTGCGAGGATGGGCGCTTTTTCGGGAGATGCCGTAATTCGTAGAGGTCGCATAGTTCCGTTATGCTTGGGCTGGCGCGGGTATTGTCCCTCGTCGCCATGGGGTCGTTCCCAATGTCGATTTCTCGCTTCAACGTTTCCGCGTGCCTACGCGCTGCGGTTGCCGACCACTCGGGATAGGACCCGATGGTTAGACGGCGCTCTCGCCCGAAAATGCGGTAGTTTAGAATAAACGCACGCGCGCCCGCCGCCGTGATCCGCAGCCCAAAGCCCTTCAGGTCGGCGTCATAGATGATGCGCGTGCGTGACCCGGCCAGCGGAGTGGCAGCGGACTTGGCCAAGGTTTCCGTGATCCGCTGGGCCATGCTAGTCCCGCTCTCGATGTCCGCAGCATGTCCGTTCATTGACGGGTCTTGAAACGGATCTGAAAGTACACTAGCATCCCCGAATGGCAAGCCTAACCGACTGAAGTTGCTGCTCAAAAATATCTAAGCACCTGTGAGCATTCGGGTATGGATTTCGGCCGGGAACACACTCTTAATCAGCGGGTCCTAGGTTCGAACCCTAGTGCGCCCACCAAGACTTCCCGGAACGGTCCTCACAGTCTCATTCGTAGGATCGACGCCGCACAGGCTGCGCGGGGCCGTGGCGGCTTTGCATCGTCGTGCCGCAACCCACGCACAACGAAAACAATTCTTTGGCGACAGAGCTGAAGACAATTTGTTCTGCCTGTGCAATTTCGGGTTTAGAACTATCTCCGCCTGAAGATGGTCTGGCTTTCGCATATCGCGGGCTGAACTCGGAGATTTGTCGGTTGGTTCGTTTCGCCTCGATTGTCGCCGCGGCAGGAGCAGGCGCCCTGGCGTGGTGCGGACCCGCTTCGGCGGCGCCGGAGATCACCCTCGCGGCGATCGCGACGGGCCGGCTCTACATCGTCGGAACTACGGAGCGTCCGCATGTGCCGGTGGTGCTGGAGGACAAGTTCCGCACCGAGTCGGACGAGAAGGGCAGGTTCCAGTACGAACTCGTCTATCATCCGAGCCGGTGCATCGTGTCGGCGACCATCGACGGCAAGACTGTAGAGGCGGTCGTCAGCAATTGCGGTCAGACCTGCGAGGCCGCACCGCAGCCCGCGGCGGCCGCCGCTGCTGCGCGCGCGCTACCGGCCGGGCAGGCGGCGCCTCCGGTGGCCGGGAGCGCGGCTCAGCCGCCGCGAGGGGTGTCGAACAACCGGTCCGCCGTCGCGCCGCCGCCGAATCCCAGCGCCGCGCCGACTGGAACGCCCGATGCCGCGCCGAAGAACGTCCAGATCGCTCGGCCACCGAGGCCACCGCAACGGCCTGCCGTGCGGACGCCGCCGCAGGCCCGGACCGTCCAACCGGCCAAGCCGGCGCGCAAGCCCAGGCCGGCGCAGCGGCCAGCCCCCGACGATGCCGGACCACCCGTCGCGGATTGATGGATCGCGGCGCCGCGATCGCAACTCGAACGGGGCCAAAGCCCGTCCCGTCAGCGCCGCCGCCAGCGCCGCGGGCCCCCCTGCCGCTGTCTGATAACGGCCAGCCTTGAGCCCGATATCAACCGACATACCGCGATAGGTTGGATAACGGCATCGTCCTGGAACGCTGCCGAAAGCCGCGCGGCGCACAGGCCGATGCGGCGCGACTTTTTAACTCATACAAATAAGATACTTTAATCGTTTGTAATTATGCTTCGCTGATCAGATTAAAGTTTATATTTTTGTGAATAAAACACATCTATATAGTCTAAGAACGGGAATACAGCGAATCAACCATAATTTGTCAGTTTGATTATAAAACCTACCATTTCTGTTTGCGATGATGGATAATCCAACAATCCTCGATGAGGGCTACCGGATCGATCTGCGCATCAATGAAAACCATTTTCTCGGCGGTCGGCGATCAATCGAATACAAATTTCAATCTCTGGAGAGATTTTGCCACGAGCCGCTTGATGCCGGCCGAACTGTATCGGGTAGACGATGGCCACTTCCGCGGCCTTTTTGAAGGGACAGATCTCGGCTCGCTGCTGATCACCCGCTCGACGTCCAGTGCCGTAAGGGTGGAATCGACCCCGGCCACGCTCCGGCGAAGCCACAAGCGGGATACCCTCGCCGTCACGGTCAAGCTGTCCGGAACGTCGATGTGCGAGCAGTTCGGGCGCCAGGCCGTGCTGCAGCCCGGCGAAATCACCGTCCTGGATCGGGCAAGCCCGTCCGTCCGCCAGACGTCCGGATCGTCCCGATCCCTGCTCCTGGAAATCCCCCGGGACCGATTGGAGAACCTGCTCGGTGATGCCCGTCACTTCACGGCCCTGACCATCGGAGAGCATCTCGGCAGCGCGCGCCTCGTGACGACGTTCCTCGACACGTTGCTCCAACTCGAGAACGTGCTCACGGCCGACGTCGCCCAGCGGATGTCGGCCATCGTCGTGGACCTGATCGCGGCCAGCATCGCTGAGCGCCTGGCCAAGGAGGTGCCCCGGCCACTGCACGGCACCGTCGTGGTCCAGCGGGCCAAAGCCCATGTCGAGGCCAACCTCGGTGACCTGACCCTGGACCCGCCCCAGCTCGCGGCGATCGTCGGCGTTTCGCTGCGCCGCCTTCAGGAACTGTTCCACGAGCACGGGCAGCACATCTCCGATTGGATCTGGCAGCGCCGGCTGGAGGCCGCTGCCAAGCGCCTGGCCGACCCGGGGTGTCGACATCTGTCCCTCGGCACCCTGGCCTATGGCTGCGGCTTCGCCAGCCAGGCGCATTTCTCCCGGCGGTTCAGGGATCGATACGGGATGGCACCGAGCGCGTTCCGGCATCTGGCCGATCCTGGCATCCCGAAACGGTGATCCGGCCGCGCAGGGCTGGCTTCTCAACCGCAGATCGGTCCGGCGTCGATGACCCCGCGGATCCCGCACCGGGCCTCATCGTAACTCCAAGTGCAGAGCAATCAGCGGTTGTTAAGATCTGTTGGTTAAGCATTCGCGGCTGCAGCTTACGCAATGTTCCTATTCCGCTGCATTTCGAGGGTGCCGTGACGCTGCAATCTGTCTCCATCCGCACGAAATTGATTGTGGCGTTCGCCACTCTGACCGTTTTCGTGGTCGGCCTGGGCATACTCGGGCTCGTGAGCACGCAAAAGCTGCGCGATCAGACCGTCGCCATCGAAACGAACTGGCTGCCGAGCATCAGGACGCTCAGCGAGATCAACACGCTGACGGCCCGGAGCAGTGGGCTTCTCCTGCGTCACACGCAGGCGACTGATCCGGCGCTGCTGGCCACCATCGAGAAGGACATTGGCAGCTTCGACAGATCCGTGGACGAAAAGGCCAAGTTCTATCGCACCCTGATCAGCTCACCCGAAGAGCAGGCATTGGACGCGACGCTGAGCCGGGCGTCTGACGCCTTCCGGGCTGTCCGGGACCAGGTGCTGGCCCTATCGCGCCGGGGTGACAAGGCGCAGGCCTACGCACTCTACGAGACGAACGGGCTCGCGCCCCGTCGTGCCGTCTCCACCGCGCTCGAGAAGCTGATCGCCCTCAACAACGAAGGCGCCAGCGCCGCCGAGGCCCAGGGTCTGACGGTCTTCGAGGAGACCCGCACGGTGACCCTGATCGCGATCGGGCTCGCCCTGATTCTTTCGGTGCTGTCGGGGGCGGTGATCGTCCTGGGGGTCACGCGCGGCATCCAGTCCGTGGTGCAGCCGATGCAGGCCCTGATCGCCGGCGACCTGTCGGTCACGATCCCGCACCAGGGCGCCCGGACCGAGGTCGGCACGATCGCGGACGCCGTGCAGGTCTTCAAGGACGGGCTGATCCAGATGAAGGCCTTGGAGGCCGAGACGGCCGAGGCCCGGCTCGCCGCCGAGGCGCAGCGCAAGACCGGCATGCGCCAGATGGCCGAAACCTTCGAGCAGGCGGTCGGCGGCATCATCGGCCTGGTCTCGGCCTCCGCCACCGAGCTTCAGGCAACCGCTGAGGCGATGTCGGCCATGGCCGGCCAGACCTCGGCGCAGTCCGGCGCGGTGGCGGCCGCGGCCGAGGAGGCCGCCAGCAACGTCAACACCGTGGCGGCGGCCGCCGAGGAGCTCGGCTCGTCGGTCCAGGAGATCGGCCGCCAGGTCGACGGCTCGGCCAGCCTGGCGCAGCGCGCCGTCAGCGAGGCGGATCAGACCGCCGTCCTAGTGCAGGAGCTCAGTACGGCGGCGGCCCGGGTGGGCGACGTGGTCGGCTTGATCTCGTCGATCGCCGGGCAGACCAACCTGCTGGCCTTGAACGCCACCATCGAGGCGGCCCGGGCCGGCGCTGCCGGACGCGGCTTCGCCGTCGTCGCCTCCGAGGTGAAGGCGCTGGCCGAGCAGACCGCCAAGGCCACCGAGGAGATCTCGGGTCAGATCGCCCGTATCCAGGCTTCCACCGGCCAGGCCGTCACGGCGATCGGTTCGATCGCAATGCGGATCCAGGAGATCAGCGGCGTGACGACCTCGATCGCCGCCGCCGTGGAACAGCAGGGCGCGGCGACCCAGGAGATCGTTCGCAACGTCAGCCAGGCCGCGATGGGGACCGGGGCGGTGACCAGCAACATCACCGGCGTCGCCAGCGCCGCGGAGGAGACCGGATCGGCGGCGAGCGAGGTCCTGGGCGCGGCATCGGAACTCTCGCGCCAGTCCGAGCACCTCTCAGCCGAGGTGGGCCGCTTCCTCGCCACCGTGCGCGCGGCCTGAACGAACGGCGGGGCCGCCAGGATCGCAGGCCGGATGCGCGCAGTCCGATCCGGTGCGCGCGTCGGCCCCAGCGATGTCTCGCGTTCCCAGCAACGATCGGTTGACCACGTCGACAGCCAGCCGCTCGTCCCGGAGGGCGCCAGAGCCAAATTGCGGACTTCGCTCAGCGGCTACGCGGATCCCGCAATGTTCAAGGTCTTGGCGTTCCTGGCCGCGCTGGGATCGGTCGCCTGCGGCTTGCTGATCGTCCGGGATCTGCTTCACTTGCTGACGTTGCAGCAGAACCCGACCGGAGCACGCGTCGCGACGTTGCTGGCGGTTTTCGCGGTCGGCTCGAGCCTGGGCGCGGCCGCGAGCCTGCTTCACCGCAATCGCTGAACCATATGCGGGCGAACCCGATCGCGGCCCAGGTGTGCCGAAGCACGTCCGCCTGGAAAGCTTAGGCATACATCAGGGTCACACCGCGAACACAGTCGCGGACCTGATGGAGACTTTCAATGCCCCTTGCATTCCGCCTCACCATTGCCGCCGCCGCGACGATCGCCACCGTTGCGGTCCTGGCCGGCTCGTACGTGCAGGCCTTGAGCCTCGCCCTGCCGAACCACTTCGTCTGATGCTAATCGGACCCGGCGACGGAACGCCCAGCAACCCAGCGCTCCGTTGCCCCTGCCAGCCCAAAACCCCTGTGCGGGGAGGCAAGCGATGCACGCCATCCTGATAGCCATGCTCGACGGCGCGACCTGGGTCGCCGACACGCTCGATACGCTTTTCGACGATGCCGTCATCGGCTTCGGAGCTGCAGCCCCGTTCGCGGCACGCGGCGAGGACGAGTCCATGGAGCCGGTTCCGCCAAGACCCTGACGCACAAGCTGTAATAGCTGCACCGCGGACAACCGGGTCAGCGACGCCGCGCCTCATTACAACGCGCGATTACGACGACCGCGTGCGCCCAACGTCTTCGGTTTGCCGATCGGACGCCGGATCCGACGCCTCGTGATCGGGGATCCGATACCCCCGCGCCCAGGTGCGGTGCTCGTTCGAACCTTCGGAATAGGGATTGGCCGAAAGGCTCTCCGCGGTCTCGCGCGTGGCGCCCCTCATCGCTGATCGCGGTTGGCGACCGGCTAGATAGCATCACGATGCAGTCTTCCCGGTCATGGATTCTTCCCACGCCACGTAACGGGAGCTCCGGGACGACGAGGCCGGGATCATCGTACGATTGCGGGCGGCTGCGCCTCGGAGCGCGCGCCCGATCCCGTGACCCGCCACACCGTGCCGCCGGCATCGTCCGCGATGAGCAGGGCACCCTGGCCGTCGATCGCAAGCCCGACCGGTCGGCCGCGCGCTTGCTTGTCCGCGTTGAGGAAGCCAGTGACCACGTCCTGAGCCTTGCCGGCGGGCTTTCCGTTCTCGAACGGGACGTAGACCACCTTGTAGCCGTTCAGCGGATCGCGGTTCCAGCTGCCGTGCTCGCCGACGAACGCCCCGCTCCGGTAGGCCTGGGGCAGGCCCGTTCCGGTGGCGAATGCCATCCCCAGCGGGGCGACGTGCGAACTCAGCGCGTAATCGGGCATGATCGCCTGGGCGACCAGGTCGGGGCGCTGCGGCATCACCCGTGGATCGAGATGGCTGCCCCAGTAGCTGTACGGCCAGCCGTAGAAGCCGCCGTCCTTTACCGATGTCATGTAATCAGGGACCAAGTCGGGACCGAGTTCGTCGCGCTCGTTGACCACGCACCACAGCGTCTTCGTCTGCGGCTCGAAGGTGAGACCGTTGGGATTGCGCAAGCCGGTCGCGTAGAGCCGGTGGGCGCCCGTGGCGCGGTCGATCTCCCAGATCGCGGCCCTGTCCTTCTCCTCGTCGATGCCGTTCTCCGTGATGTTGCTGTTTGAGCCGACGCCGGCATAGAGCTTGGTGCCGTCCGGGCTGGCGGTCAGGCTCTTGGTCCAGTGATGGTTGATCCGGCCCGCCGGCAGCTCGGTGAGCTTGACGCCGGGCTCGGTGATCTGGGTCGTGCCGGTCGTGTACGGGAAGCGCATCACCGCATCGGTGTTGGCGACGTAGAGCGCGTCGTCGACGAGCACCATGCCGAAGGGCGCGTTCTGCTTGTCGAGCAGGACGGTCTGCGTCTCCGCCACGCCGTCTCCGTCGGTATCGCGCAGCAGGGTGATGCGCTGGCCCGCTTCGCCGGCGGGATGGGACAGGCTCTCCAGCCAGCCCATGACGATCTCCTTCGGCCGGTTGATCGGCGGCGTCGGGCCTCCGCTCTCGGCCACCAGGACATCGCCGTTGGGCAGGACGAGGAGCGACCGCGGGCCTTTCAGGCCGGTCGCCAGAGCCTTCACCTGCAGACCCGCTGCGACCTGCGGAACCTCACCGTCCTTCCAGCCCACCGACCGGGATACGTGCATCGGCGGCAACAGGTACTGGTGCAGGTCCGGCAGGGGCGGGTTCGGGCCGACCTGGGTCTGGGGATCGATGGGATCCGGTCCGCAAGCCGACAGCGGCAGCAGCGCGGCTGCGGCGAGGAGATAGTGTTTCCGGCTCATGCTCGTGTTCCAGGCCGCACGCCCACGCGATGGCGATGGATCAAGTCCGCGCCGCTCCAGCCCGTCACCAGCAGGAGCACGACCACGGTTCCGGAGAGCGCCAAGCCGGTCGGCACCACCGAGGTGTAGGCGTCCCGGCTGTGCACGAACACGTTGACGATCGACAGAGCGAGTACGAGGACGTTGCCGACCGCATGGATCCAAGCCGGTCGCAGGCGCCGGATCGACCGGCTGCCGAGGAAATCGATCACGCCGGCGAGGCCCGCGAACACTGAGGCGATCAATCCGATACTCAACAGCCAGGCCGAGAAATTCGCCCATTGCATGTTGGCGGTCGCCCAATAGGCGATATCGGTGACAAAGGTGCCGACGAAGCAGACGATCGGGATCGGCACAACCATCGGGTGAATGGGATGCCCGGCGATGCTGGCAGTCGAGCGCGGGAAGTTCTCCGACACACGCATCCTCGTCATGAAATCGCATTCTGCACTGCGGGTCCTACCGCGCGTCGAGGTAAAGGTTCCGCCTGCGCGCCATCTGGTCGCTCGGGGGCTGCATCGCTCGCCGAACCGCCTGAGTCAGCCTCCAGCGGCATCGGATGGGCGCGTGCGTCCGCGCACCGTCGGGAACCCTGATCTGTGTCGTTTTCTAAAATCATCGGCCGGCACCACTATTGCCGAGTCTGAGCAGCATCGCCATTTCTTGTCTCATTCGCGGACAAGCGGCGAAAAGCAGTCCAGGATTGAGCCAATGGCCGCTGCCACAGTAGAGAAGCCACTCGACGTTGGTGGCCCGATCAGCCGGAGAGCCGCCGCGCTCGCCAACGTGAAATGGTTTCGGGCTCTGGCCTGTCGCGTGATGCGCGAAGGCGGGCCGCAGGCGACGCTGCGCGCGGCCAACGCCAGGGCAGCGGCCCGCATCATTTTGCGCCAGGCCAAGCGGGACGCGCTGGTCAACCGGATGGCGCGTGAGGCGCTGCAAGCGGATCGAATGACGCACTAGATCGGGCGCCTATCTAACTGCACCATGCTTGACGGCAATCTCGAAGCATCCGCTGCGATAAATCGCCGGGATCAGCCAGAAGAACCGGGGCCGCCGGCCAGCTCGTACCGCCGGCAGCCCCGTCAGACGCTCAGCGCTTGAACTTGCCGTCGTACTTGAACTCCGGCGCGGACTTCAGCTGCTCTTTGGTCGCGCCGATGATCGCCTTCCACTTCTTTGCGTCGGCATCGTAGCCCAGGGCCACGGAGGCCGGGAAGACGGCGACGTAATGCTCGCCCATGCCGAGGAAGCCGCCGACCGAGACGATGTAGCCGACGACCTTCTCGTTGTGGATCGCGATGTCCTTGATCTCACCGACGGTGTTGTTCTGCGCGTCGGTGATGTTGAGGCCGATCAGGTTGTAGCTCAGCACCGCATCCTGCGGCACGCTCTCGAACTTGGGGGCCACCGTCGGGGGCGTGGTATTCGCCGCGAGGGCGGGTCCGGCGAGGGCAGCGGCGGCGAGGGTAGCGAGGACGAGGCGGCGCATCGAGATCTCCAGCGGCCCGGGATGGGCGCGGGGAAAGGGCCTGCCTGCACGCATCGTTCCGCGAGATCGCAGAAATGTTAATGGCCGGAACATGGAACCATGGGGCCCTATCGCCCGGTCAGCGCGCGTGTCCTGCCGCGCGGCCGGTACAGTTCGGCTCGTCCGGCCCGAACCGTCCCTATCTGAGCACGCGCAGCAGGCGCATGTCCCGGCGGATCAAGACCGAGGGGACAGTCGTGGCACGATCCGGGCAAGCATCGACGGCATTGACCAACCCAGGCACCGGGCGAAACCTGGCCTCGGCAAAACCGGGCGCGTGGATCGACGGACTGGTCGGCGTCGCGATCTTCAGCGGCTCCCTGGTGGCGACCCGGCTGGCGCTCACCGGCATGGACGCGCTGTTCCTCAGCGCCGCGCGGGCGGCCCTGGCCGGGCTCGCGGGGGCAGCCGCATTGCTCATCCTGCGGGAGACCTGGCCCCGCCGGAGCGACATGGGGGCGCTCGCCATCGTGGCGGCGGGTGTTGTGGTCGGGTTCCCGCTCCTGACGGCGCTCGCCCTGCGCACCGTCAACGCGGCCCACGGGACGGTCTTCGTCGGATTGCTGCCTCTCGCCACCGCCCTGTTCGGAGCCTTGCGGTCGGGCGAGCGCCCCTCGTCGGCGTTCTGGATCCTGTCGATCCTGGGCGCCCTCGTGACGGTGGGGTTCGCGGCGCGCGGGCTCGACGGGCCGCCGGGTCCCGGCGACGCCTTCATGCTGGCGGCGATCCTGGTTTGCGGCCTCGGCTATGCGGAGGGCGGAAAGCTGGCACGGCGGCTCGGCGGCTGGCAGGTGATCGCCTGGGCCACCGTCCTGTCTCTGCCGCTCTCCCTGCCGCTGGCGCTGGTCTTGAGCCCCGCACATCCCGGCGCGATCCCGCTGGCGGCCTGGGTCGGCCTGGGTTACGTCGCCTTGTTCAGCATGTTGATCGGGTTCGTGTTCTGGTACCGGGCGCTGGCCCGGGGCGGCATCGCGGCGATCGGGCAGCTCCAGCTTCTGCAGCCGTTCATGGGGCTGGGCGTGGCCGCACTGGTCCTGGGCGAGCGGATCGCGCCCGCGATGATCGGGGCGGCCCTCGCAGTCGCGGTTTGCGTGGCCCTGGCGCGGCGTATGGCCTGAACAGACCGCTCAGCCGGACTTCGCCACCACCTCGATGTCCCGGTCCAGCCCGCTCTCGACTTTGAACTCGCGGGTGTAGACCTGCCCGTCATGCCGGGCGATCAGCACGTAGTCGCCCTCGGCTAGGGTCACCTGCGGGAATGCGCCGATCGCCTCGCGTATGGTGTCGCCGCCGGGGGTGAGGACCGAGAAGGCGGTGCCGGCATAGGCCTCGGCCCCGAAGGCTGCGACCAGCTTGAGGGTGACGGTGGCGGCGCGGTGATTAAGCGTCGCCTCGGTGACCTTGCCGTTCTCGACCCGCAGGTCGGCGCGCTGGATCGCGTTGGACTCCCCGTAGGTCGAGACCACGTGATACGTGCCCTCGGGCAGTCGCAGGATCTCCCCGGCCTTGATGCCGGAGCGTACGAGGCGGCCCTCGGAATTGGTCCCCACCGGCACGAACACCGAGAACACCACCTGGGCGGGCGGGATCTTCTGGTCGCCCACGGCCCCAGCGAGCTTCAGTGCGCCGGCCGCGACCCGGAGGGTGTCGGTGGCCGGCTGTCCGCCCATCACGATGCGCTTCGAGGCGCTGGCGAAGCCGTACGTGACGGTCGCCACGTAGGCGCCCGGGGGCAGGGTGAAGTTCGGCTCGGCCTCGGTGGAGCGGCCCACGATCGAAGGCCGGGTGCCGTCGCCGCGATCCTCGTAAATGCGCCAGGCCAGGCCCTTGCGCAGCGGCACCCCGGCTCCGGACAGCAGCGCCGACAGCGACAGCTGCGCCTCGGGCTCGGCCGGTGGCATGTTGGGCGGCAGGGTCGGGCTGGTGATCGACGGGGAGGGCAGGGGATCGCCGAGGCGGTTCTGGAACACGCCCTGCTGCGCGCGCGCATCCGCGGGCAAGAGGGCGGGCGAGAGAATTGCCAACGCCATCGCGGCAAGCCTCGTGCGCATCCGTTGAATCCTCATCCAGTCCCAGTCCGGTTCCGCCTGTGCCTCGGGACCATGGCGGCGGCAAGGCCGCACGGTCTTCCCCCGGGTGCCCCTGCGTGCCACATCCGGGTCCCGATTCATCCGCGGGACAGGACGCATGACTGCCACCCTCGACCTCCTGAAGACGCGCCGTTCGGTCCCGCCGCTGCTGCTGGACGGCCCGGGGCCGGACCGCGCGCAGCTCGAGACCATCCTGACCGTGGCCTCCCGGGTGCCCGACCACGGCAAGCTGGCCCCCTGGCGGTTCATCGTGATCGCCGAGGCGGCGCGGGAGCGGGTCGGAGACGTCATCGCGGCCACGTTCGCGGCCGACAATCCCGAAGCGAGCCCGGAGCGCCTCGCCCAGGAGCGCGGCCGCCTGATGCACGCGCCGTTGACCGTCGCGGTCGTCTCCCGCACCGGCCCGCACGTGAAAATCCCCGAATGGGAGCAGCTTCTCTCGGTCGGCGCCGCCACCATGAACCTCGTAGTCGCGGCCAACGCCTCGGGCTTCGCCACGTCGTGGCTGACGGAATGGTACGCCTACGATCGCCGCGTGCTGGATGGGCTGGGCCTTGCGCCGTCCGAGAAGCTCGCCGGGTTCGTGCATATCGGCCGGGCCCGCGAGGTGCCGTCAGATCGCCCGCGGCCGAGTCTTTCCGAGATCGTGACCTATCTCTGAGTGCGGTCCGTCTCAGAAGGCGCATTCGTGCATTACGATCTCGAGATTCCGCGCGAGAACCGCGCGCTTCCCCACAACCCCCTCAAGGCGATCGTGGCGCCGCGGCCGATCGGCTGGATCAGCGCCATGAGCCGCGAGGGCAAGCTCAACCTCGCGCCCTACTCGTTCTTCAACGCGGTCGCCGACGACATGGTGGCGTTCTCGTCCTCGGGTCGGAAGGACGCCATGACCTTCGCCGAGGAGGGCGCGGAGTTCGTGTGCAGCCTGGCGACCTGGGACTTGCGCGACGGGATGAACGATTCCTCGGCGCCCCTGCCGCGGGGCGAAAGCGAGTTCGCGTTCGCCAACCTGGAGACCGCCCCATCGCAGAAGGTGCGCCCGCCCCGGGTGGCGGCCTCGCCCGCCGCCCTGGAGTGCCGCTGGCTCCAGACCGTCCCGCTGGTGCCGCTCGGCGGCGGCAAGGCGGAGAACTTCTTGGTGATCGGCCAGGTCGTGTCGATCTACGTCGATGAGCGGTTCGTCTCGGACGGCATGGTCGACACCGCCGCGATGCATCCCATCATGCGCGGCGGGTATTTCGATTATTTCCGCGCCACCGCGGAAACCCGCTTCCAGATGCGCCGGCCCAAGGGTGCGGCGGAGTTCAGCGGATCCTGAAGCCGCCGTTGAACCTGACGATGCCGAGCGGTGGACGTTTTGCGCCGCCCCTTCCCGCACGCATGCGGCGCCGGCGGGATGCGATCCGGGATCCGGGCCGGGACAGCGGGCGGCGTGTTCGCCGCGGCGCGTTCCGTGCCGTGTCGCGGATCCCCGTCCACTGGCGTTCCAGGCGTCCAGGAGTGTGGCGTGGTTCTCCGTCGATGATGGAGAAGCGCGCATAACATAGCGCAACATCGATTGAGGAGTTGTTTACCATAAGCGGCGCAGGTTCACGGTGTCCTCAGACCCCGTGCGCGCCCGGATGTTCCTGTTCACCACGCCGTCCAGCCCATCGGAAAGCAGCCCGCCCGCCCAGGCACGGGCGGCCGCGGGCTCGGCCGCCTCCGGGCCGGTGGTCCAGGCGATCCGCGACGGCGCGATGGCGAGCGGCGTCGGGTTCGACTACCTGCTGGCGACGGCCCGGCGGGAATCCGCCCTCGATCCGGCGGCCAAGGCCGGGACCTCCTCCGCCACCGGCCTGTTCCAGTTCATCGAGCAGACCTGGCTCGGGGTGATGAAGAATGCCGGGCCGAAACTCGGCCTCCAGGCGCAGGCGGACGCCATAACCCGGCAATCCGACGGCACCTACGCGGTCCCGGATGCCGAGCAGCGCCAGGCGATCCTCGACCTGCGGCGCGATCCGAAGATTTCCGCGACGCTCGCCGGCGCCCTGACCCAGCAGAATTCCGACGCCCTCGCGTCAGCCCTCGGGCGCGACCCCACTGCGGGTGACCTCTACGCCGCGCATGTCCTCGGCGCGAAGGGCGCAGCTGCCCTGATCTCCACCGCCCGCGCCTTCCCGGCCCGGGCCGCGGCCCTCGACCTGCCGGAGGCGGCCGCAGCCAACCGATCCCTGTTCTACGACCGGACGGGCCGGCCGCGCAGCGCCGCCGAACTCTACGCCAACCTCGCAGCCGCCGCGCAGGGCGCCGTGCAGAGTGCCACCGCCGCCACCGACCTGACCGTGCTGCGCCAGGACGGCGCCCCGCCCACGCAGGCGGCCACGGCCTATGCCAGCACCGCCACCGCGTTCGGCGGTACCTCCGACCTGCGCAGCCTGTTCCAGACCGAGCAGCGCGGAGCGGCCTCCGACGCCGCAGCGCGCCTCTGGCAGGCCCGCAACGCCGCGCCGCCGACCCAGCACCCTGCGCCCACCTACTTCCCGCGCTCCGGCGCGGAGGCGCCGCTCGTCGCTTCCGTCGCCGAGCCCGCGACCACCGGCGCGCTCGCAGAACCGGCGCCGACGCCGGCAGGCCTCGCCCTGGTCAACCCGCCGCTGCCGCCCCGCCGCCCGGGCGATCTCGCCGCCGCGGGATCCACCACCGGCATCAGGAACAGCCTGTTCGCCCCCCGGAGCGGCCCATGATCATCCGCGAGTTCCTGGCCTGGACCCAGAACGCCTCGGCCGGCCGCAGGGCCGAGGCCACCACCGCGCTGGCGCGGGCCTTCCTGTACGGCGACCTCTCCGCCGACGAGGCCTGGGAGGCCAAGACCGCGCTGCTGTCGCTGCTGGACGACCCGTCGCCCCTAGTCCGCCGGGCGCTCGCCGAGACCTGTGCCGCCTCGGCCCGCACGCCGCGGCCGCTGGTGGTCGCCCTGTCCTGCGACGTGCCCGAGGTGGCGCGCCTGGTCCTGGCCCGCTCGCCGGTGCTCACCGACGCGGACCTGGTCGACGCCGCCGCGCTCGGCGACGAGACCACCCGCGCGGTGATCGCCGCCCGGCACCACCTGTCCCCGCCGGTGTCGGGGGCGCTCGCCGAGATCGGCGAGCTGGAGACCCTGGTGGTGCTCGCCGGAAATCCCACCGCGAAGATCACCGCGGGCCGGATGCTGCGCATGATCGAGCGCCACGGCACCGAAGCCCGCCTGCGTGAGGCGCTGCTGCGCCGGTCCGATCTGCCGCCGGAGGTGCGCTACACGATCGGCCTCGCGGTGGCCCAGGCGCTGTCCCAGTTCGTGATCGCGCGCGGCTGGATCGGCACCGAGCGCTGCGACCGGATGAGCCGCGAGGCGGGCGAGCGCGTGGCCCTCGAGACCTGCGACGATTCGGGGGTCGCCGCGGTGGCGCGCCTGGTGGCGCATCTGCGCACCACCCGGCAGCTCACCGCGGGCCTGATCCTCCGGGCCGTCCTGTCGGGCCGGACCGATTTCGTCCACGCCGCCCTCGCCGACCTTTCGGGACAGGATTATGCCGGGATCACCCGCGCCATGCGGGATTCCTCGCGGGATCCGCGGGCCTTCGCGGAGTTGCACCGCAAGGCCGGGCTGCCGGAGGCTCTGCTGCCGGCCATGCAGGCGGCGCTCGCGGCCCGGCACGCGGCCGCGGGCAGCCTGCGCGGCGCCGGCCTGTCGCGCCGGATGATCGAATCCGCCATCGACGCCTGCACGGACCTGCCGGCGCCCGAGATGCACGCCGTGGTCGCCCTGCTGACCCGCTACGAGGCCGAGGCCGCCCGCGACGAGGCCCGGGAGGTCGCCCGCGCCGTTGCGGCCGAGGCGATGACGCGCGAGACCGCCCGCCGCGAGGCCGAAGCTGCGGACGCCGCCTGGCGCGCCGCCCTCGAAAGCCAGCGGCGTACCGCCTTCGCGCCAGCGAGCGCCGTCGAGATCGTCGCGGAAGGGATCGCCGCGCCGGTGGAGATGCCCGATCAGGCCACGGTCGAGCCCGCGATCGCGGCGCGTGCGGATGGCGCGCCGGCCATAGCCGAACCGCTCAACCCGGTCGGAGCGATCCTCGACGCGCTGCCCGAACAGATCCTGGCCTGGTACCGCACGGAGCCGAAGGACGAGGATCCGGTGGTCCAGGCCGCCATGCAGGAGGTCCTCGACGGGCTCGGCGCCGACCTACTGGACGAGTTCCAGGCGAGCCGCGCCGGCGCGGATACCGGGTCGGACGAGGAGATCAGGATCGCAGCCTGATTGAAGCGAACAGCTTGGCGCCGTTCATGCAAACGCCCCGTCATTCCGGCGCGGCAGGCGAGCTGACGGATGCGTCCGTGAATGGACCTATTCGGCCGCCCGTTGCTCGATCGCGTCGACGAGGCCGAAGCGCTCGATGCTGTCCTCCAGTCGGAGGGCCGCGTTGATCAGCGCCATATGAGAGAAGCCCTGCGGCGTGTTCCCGCGCTGCTCGCCGGTGGCCGGGTCGATCTCCTCCGCGAACAGGCCGACATCGTTGCCGCGGGCGATCAGGCGCTCGAACGCCGCCTTGGCCTCGCGGGTCCGCCCGTCCAGGGCCAGGCACCCGACCCGCCAGAACGCGCAGGCCGTGAAGGTGCCCTCGTCGCCCTTCAGCCCGTCATCCATGCGGTAGCGGTAGATCAGGTCGCCGTCGCCCAACTCGCGTTCGATCGCCGCCAGCGTCGAGCGGGTGCGCGGGTCGCTCGGATCCAGCGCGCCGAACAGGGCGACCCGCAGCACCGCCGCGTCGAGGTGGTGCGAGTCGTAGGCCCCGGTATAGGCCTGCTTCTCCGGGTTCCAGCCCTTGTCGTGGTATTCCGCCCGGATCTCGGCGGCGATCCGCTCCCATTCGGCGATCTTCTCCGCGGGGACGCCTTCGATGTTGCGGCCGATCCGGGCCGCGTCCGTCAGTGCTACCCAGATCATCGCCTTGGTGTGAACCTGCTGACGCGGGCCGGTCCGCAATTCCCAGATGCCGTGATCGGCATCGTGGCGGTGACGGATCGCCCGGGCGGTGAGGTTGTCGAGCACCTCGGGCAGGCGGTCGTTGACCTTCTCGGGCGGGTCGTAGTCGACGGCCTCCAGGAACACGCACAGCGCCCGCAGCAATTCGCCGTAGATGTCGTGCTGGTCCTGGGCCTCGGCCAGGTTGCCGATCACGACAGGTCCGACTCCGCCCCAGCCGGCCAGATGTTCCAGCACCTCCTCGGGCGGCATGCCGTCGCTGATGCCGTACATCAGCTTGGTTTCGCGCCCGTACGAGCCGTCGCGCTCGCGCAGGAAGCGCAGGAATTCGGAGGCTTCACGGACGTAGCCCAGCATTACGAAGGCCGTCACCGTGAAGGCCGCGTCGCGCATCCAGGTGAAGCGGTAATCGTAGTTGCGGTCCCCCGGCACCGCCTCCGGCAACCCGGCGGTGGCCGCCGCCACGATGCCGCCCGAGGGCGAGTAGGTCAGCAGCTTCAGGCACAGGGCCGAGCGCATCACCGCGTCCCGGTAGGCGCCGTTGTAGCTGCTGCGGGCGCTCCAGCGGCGCCAATACTCGGTCGTGGATTCCATGCGGCGCTGGGCCCCGGCGAAATCCTCGATGCAGGCATCTTCCTGGTCCTCGCCATGGGTCAGGACCAGGTAGGCGGTCTCGCCCTCGGCGAGGTCGAACAGGACCTCGGACGTATCGCCCTGCAGCTGCGGCTCCGGGAAGGCGTTGACGCGCAGGCGCCAATCCCCGGCCTCGAACAGCACGGATCGGTCCTCGACGATCGGCGTGCAGGGCCGGCGTGCGTAGTCGAAGGTCGGCCGCACCACGAACCGGCCGGCGACCCGCCCGCTCTTGCAGGTGAGCAGCCGGATCAGGCGGCTCTCGCCCTCGCCGTCTGGCCCCTCTTCGGGCTCGGGGCTCGGCGGATTCACCGGCATCACGTCAATCAGCCGGGCGCGCCCGGTCGACGTGGTGAAGGTGGTCTCCAGGATGTTGGTGTCGGGCACGTAGCGGCGCACGGTCTCGGTGAGCCCGTCGAAGGCGAGGCTGCACGCGCCGCCCTTGTCGTCGTCCAAGAGCTTCAGGAACAGGGCCGGCGAGTCGTGGCGCGGCCAGCACAGCCAGTCGATCGAGCCGTCCCGCGCGATCAGCGCGCAGGAATGGGTGTCGCCGATGAGGGCGTAATCGCTGATGGGCTT
Organism: Methylobacterium sp. WL64; assembly: GCF_008039945.1. Classification (NCBI taxonomy): domain Bacteria; kingdom Pseudomonadati; phylum Pseudomonadota; class Alphaproteobacteria; order Hyphomicrobiales; family Methylobacteriaceae; genus Methylobacterium; species Methylobacterium sp. WL64. Next base: position 78,391 of record NZ_VRVA01000002.1, on the reverse strand, counting down.
GGACACAGGGCTTCCGAAAGGCGATCGCGCCGCTGGTACGGCATGGAACGAACCTATCGTGAGTTAGCCAAACGACCCCAAGCGGGGAGTCCCGCTCGACGATTCGCCGCACGGGTCTGGGGCCAGGAGCGACCGATCAGGCCTTGGGCCGCGGCAGCATCCGGTCGCTGATGATCCGCCGCTGGATCTCGCTGGTGCCCTCGAAGATCGTGGTCAGGCGCGCGTCGCGCCAGTAGCGCTCGACCCGCCGCTCGGTGGTATAGCCGTTGCCGCCGTGAAGCTGCATCGCCTGGTTCGTCACGCGCACCGCCATCTCGGTCGCCAGAAGCTTCACCATGGCGGATTCGCTCTCGGCGGGCTCGCCCTGGTCGAGCAGGTGGGCGACCTGCTGCCAGAACGCCCGCGCCTGGGCGACCTCCGCGGCCATGTCGGCGAGCGCGAAGCGCAGCGCCTGGAAATCACCGATCGGGTGGCCGAACTGGACCCGCTCCTGCAGGTAGGCCTGGGTGTCTTCCACCGCCGCGCGCGCCACGCCGACGGCGCGGGCCGCCGTGTGGACCCGGGCGATGTTGAGGCCGCGCTGGACCGAGGCGAAGCCGCCGGAATCCGCGTCGGCGCCCTGGTCGCCGTAGAGGCCGGTGAGCCGGTCGCTCTCGGGCACGCGCACGCCATCGAGGGCGAGCTCGAAGGTCTGGAAGCCGTGATAGCCGATCTTGTCGATCACCCGGCCGGTCACCCCGGGCGGGAAGCTGTCGCGCTCCTTCACCACCAGGAACGGCTCCAGACCGGCCGAGCGGGACTCGCCGGGCTCCGGGTCTCGGGTGCGGGCGAGGACCTCGATGAAGTCGGCGCCCTTGGCGAAGCCCGCCCAGCGCTTTGTGCCGGTGATCACCCAGGTGTCGCCGTCCCGCACCGCGCGGGTCTGCACGCCGGCCAGATCCGAGCCGGCATTGGGCTCCGACAGGGAGATCGAGCCGATCCAGCGGCCCCGGGCCGAGCGGCGCAGCAGATCCGCCCGGCGCTCGGGGTCGAGGGTCTGGGTGCCGAGGCCCTGGCCCCGGGCCAGGATGCTGCCCACCGACAGCCAGGCCCGGGCCAGCTCCTCTGAGACGAGGCAATATTCGAAGACCCCGAGACCGAGGCCGCCCTGCGCCTCGGGTATCGTGATGCCGAACCAGCCCTTCTCGGCCATGGCCTCGATGAGCCCGCGGGGCATCTCGGCCTTCTGCGGATCGAGCTCGTCGGCGAGCGGGAGGACGACGTCGTGCGCGAAGGCGCGCGCCTCGGCCTGGAGCGCGGCCCGGGCCGGATCGTGCCAGGGCGAGGCCAGCTCGGGTGGCTTCGGGGCGATCGGATCAGGCTTGTGCGCCATCGTGCTCATGCGTTCCCCCGGCTTTCACCCACCGCTGCATTCATGGCCACGCGGCACGGCAAAGCTGGAAACACGCGCTTACAAAATGGTTCCCGCAACCATCTTCGAATAATCGCCGCGTCGGCGCATAATAACCTGATGACGCTCGCCGATCCGCTCGCCGAATCCTTCGCGATGAACGCACCCGCCACACCCCACATCCTCGTGGTCGAGGACGATCGCGAGATCTCGGCCCTGGTCGCCCGCTACCTGCGCGGCAACGATTGCCGCGTGACGCTTGCGGGCGACGGCAACGAGATGGACCGGGCGCTGGCGGAGGCTCGGATCGACCTGATCGTGCTCGATCTGATGCTGCCGGGCGAGGACGGCATGAGCCTGTGCCGCCGCCTGCGCAGCGCCTCTCAGATTCCGATCCTGATGCTGACCGCGAAATCCGAGGAGGTCGACCGCATCCTCGGCCTGGAACTCGGGGCCGACGACTACCTGGCCAAGCCGTTCAATCCGCGCGAGCTGCTCGCCCGGATCCGGGCGATCCTGCGCCGGGTGGCCGCCGAGGCACCCGACCCGGACGAGCGCCGCCGCCTGCACTTCTCGGGCTGGACGCTGGACGTGTCGCTCCGGCAGGTGCTGTCACCGGAAGGCGCCCGCATCGCCATGACGGGCGCGGAGTTCGAGCTGCTGCACGCGCTCTGCCTGCGGCCGGGCCGCGTGCTGTCGCGCGACCAGTTGCTCGACCTGACACAGGGCCGCACGGCAGGGCCGTTCGAGCGCAGCATCGACGTGCTGATCTCGCGCATCCGCCAGAAGATCGAGCGGGATACGCGCAATCCCGAATTCATCCGCACGATCCGCTCGGGCGGCTACCTGTTCACCCCCGAAGTGACCCGATCATGAGCGCGTTCCGATCCTTGCGCGCCCGCCTGCGTCCGCAGAGCATCGCGGGGCAGATCGCCCTGCTGGTCGTGGCCGGGATCGCGGTGGCCCACATGGTCGCCACCGCGGCGTTCCTCCTCCTGCACGAGCCGCAGAATCCGGACACGCTGCCGGGCGTCGCGGCGGGCCGGCTCTCCACGCTGGTGCGGCTCCTCGACGAGGCGGACCCAGCCGCGCGGCCGGCCCTGCTGGCGAGCGGGCGCAGCCTCCCGCTGATGCGGGTCGAGGCATGGGACGGGACGGTTCCGCCGGACGCGGCCCCCGTGCCCGACCTCCCGGTCATCCGTCGCCTGCGCGTCGGCGCCGGCCGGCACGTGACCCTGGTGGATCTGAGCACGCAGGATCCGGCACAGACGCAGTCGGACGGGCAGCTGCATATCGGGATGATCACGCCCAAGGGCGCGACCCTGCAGGCCACGCTGCCGAACGCGCCGCTGCGCCCGCCCCGGCAGGGGGCCCTGATTTTCACGGTCGTGTTCCTGGCCCTCACTCTCGCGTTGCTCTGCGTCTGGGCGACCCGGGCGCTGACGGCGCCGCTGGCGCGGCTGGCCGGAGCCGCCGAGGCGTTCGGCACCCACGACGACCACGTCGCGCTTCCGACGGCAGGCCCCCGCGAGGTGCTGGCCGTCTCCCGGGCGCTCGACCGGATGCGGGCCCGGGTGCGCCGCCTGATCGACGACCGCACCCAGATGCTGGCGGCGATCAGCCACGACCTGCGCACGCCGATCACCCGCCTGCGCCTGCGCGCCGAGTTCATCGAGGACGAGCACACCCGCACGGCCACCCTGCGCGACCTGGACCAGATGAACGGCCTGGTGGAGGCGGCCCTGTCCTTCGTGCGGGACGGGCAGACGCGGGATGCCAGCAGCCTGAGCCTCGTGGACCTCGCCTCGGTGGTCCAGACGGTCTGCGACGACTTCTCGGATTTCGGCGCGCCCGTGAGCGTCGCCCGCAGCCGGCACGTCCTGGTGCAGGGCCGCCCGGAGGAATTGCAGCGGGCGATCACCAACCTGGTGGACAACGCCGTCAAGTACGGCGGAGGGGCTGAGGTCCAGATGGAATCCTCCGAGCGCGGCATCCGCATCTGCGTACTCGATCAGGGCCCCGGCATCCCCGAGACCGAACGCGACGCGATGCTGCAGCCCTTCGTGCGCGGCGACCGCGCCCGCAATCTCAACGAGGCCAGCGGTTTCGGCCTCGGCCTGTCGATCGTGCTGGCGATCGTCGAGGCGCATAACGGCCGCCTGACCCTGGAGAACCGGCGCGAGGGCGGCCTGTGCGCCGCCATCGAGCTGCCGCTCGCGGCGCAGGCCTATGCGAGCCGGGCGGCACAGAGATCCCAAGGCCCGCTACCGGCCCGGGCTGCCTGACGGCCGTCCGAGCCCAACCGCCTTCGGTCTGCTTCGCGCATCGTGCCGGTGACCGGCACGATGCGCTCGCTCTCTGATCCGCATCGACGATGTCCGAACGCCGGCGGCCACCGTTCGGACCGATGCTCAGGCTGCCCGGACGTTGCGCAGGAACTGCGAGACCTCGGCGCGGAGCTGCTCCGACTGGGCGGCGAGTTCGTCCGAGGCCTGCGCCACGGAGGCGGCGGCCTCGCCGGCATCGCTGGCGACCCGGGCGACCTCGGCGATGTCGGCGGTCATCCCGCTCGTGCCGGTCGAGGCCTGGCCCATGCTGCGGACGATGTCCTGCGTGGTGACGCCCTGCTCCTCGACGGCCGCCGAGATGCTGGTGGAGACGTGGTTCATCGCCTCGATCTGGGACACGATGCCCTGGATCGCCTCGGAGACGCCGCCGGTCACCGCCTGGATCGACGCGACCTGCCGGCCGATCTCCTCGGTGGCCCGGCTGGTTTGGGTCGCCAATTCCTTGACCTCGGCCGCGACCACCGCGAAGCCGCGGCCGGCCTCGCCGGCGCGGGCGGCCTCGATCGTGGCGTTCAGAGCGAGCAGGTTGGTCTGGCCCGCGATGGTCGAGACCATCCCGACCACGTCGCCGATGCGGGTGGCGGCGGCGGCGAGATCCGCCATCGTGCCCTCGGCCCGCTTGGCCTCGCCGACCGCGGTGGCCGACATGCCGGCTGCCTGCTCGACCTGACGCCCGATCTCCTGCACGGTGGCGCCGAGTTCCTCGGCGGCCGCAGCCACGGCATCGACGTTGTCGGCGGTCTGGCGCGCGGCGCTGGCGACGCTGGTCGAGCGCTCCGACGTGCCGCTAACGGCGACCCGCATGGTTCCGGACGCGCCCTGCAGGGCCGCCACGCCCCGGGTCAGCCCATCGACGATGCCGCCGACCGACGTCTCGAAGCCGCTCGCCAGATCCTGCAGCATGGCGCGGCGGGCCTGCTCCTCGCGCAGCCGCGCCGCCTCGGTGGTCTGGAGCTGCTGCGCCGCGTCCTCCAGCGACACGTCGCGGATGATGACCACGGCGCGGGCGATATCGCCGATCTCGTCCCGGCGCCGGCTGCCCGGTACGTCGCTGAGCGCCTGGCGTTCGGCGAGCGCCTTGAGGGCGCGGGTCAGTGCGCCGAGCGGCGACACGATCGAGCGCGCCAGCAGCAGGCCGAGCACGGCCGTCCCGGCGAGGACGCAGAGCCCGATCAGCAGCAGGTTGCGGGAGAGCGCGCGCACGGCGTCGATCGCCTCCGCCTGCGACTGCTCCGCCACCACGGTCCAGGGGGCGCCGAGCACGCTGACCGGCGAGGCCGCCGCCATGTGCGGGCCGTCCGCGGCGGTGAAGTCGAAGCTTCCGCCCGCCTTGAGTTGGGCCGCCTCGATCCCGAGCGGCGTGAGTTCGTTGCCGGCCTTCACGGTCGCGTTGAGGGGCGGGTTGCTGCGCAGGCGCCCGTCCGCGCCGGCGGCCATGACCTGGCCGGTCTCGCCGAGGCCGGTCCGCTTGGCCAGGGCCTGATCGAACAGCGTCGGCGTCACCCGCAGGGCGATGAAGCCGATCCGCTCCGCGGCCTGGGCCGTGCCCATGGCGACGTTCGCCCGCTTGGTCATGGCGCGGCCGATGAAGGCGGCCGGGACACCGTCCACGGGATAGGCCGCGAAATCCTCGTAGAGTACGGCGCTCGGGTCGGCGGCCTTGAGACGCTGGACGAGGCGGGCGAGGGCCGTATCCTTCAGCCCGTCCTCGGTCACCGACTGGCCGAAATCTTTACCCTTCGTGGTCGTGTAGACGACGCGGCCGGCATCATCGAGGAACAGCAAGTCGGCGTAGCCGGCCTGCGCGATGAGCTTGCGCGCCGTCTCCTGCACCTTCACGTGCCGGCGCCCATACATGCCGGTGCCGTCGAGGGCGACCCGAGCCTCGACGGTCGGCGGCGCCTGGAACGCCGCGATGACCGCGGCGGTGTCCGGCTTGGCCGGATCGAGGTTCTCGATCAGGTCTGGGAAGTTCGAGACGATCTGCGGATGCGCGGACGCGGCCAGGAAGTCGGCCTGCATCCGGTCCGCCACCAGCTCGATCCCGTCGCGGCGGGCCGCGGCCGCGAGCTGCAGGCGCTCATTCGCCGCGTCGATCAGGCCGGACCTGGCGGAATACCAGCTGAAGCCGCCCATCGCGGTGGCGCTGAGCAGAGCCAAGCCGATCGTCATCGCCGGCAGGCGAGAACTCAGCCGCGAAAGCACCACCATGGCTATCCTACATCGTTTTCTTAGAGAGAGCGCCGCAACCTTAGAGCAATGGCACTAAGATCCGGTAAACTTCGGCTGCAAAGCCGGGCATTATGGCGCAAAACTCAATCTATCGTAACATCGAGATATTCAATATTTTGAGGAACTAAGTATCTACGTAGAGACATTCGGATCCTCTCGGACACTTAAATCCACACCAAAACTGCCAGGCAATACCAGGGTCTACGAGGCGATTTAGCATCCGCCATGACGGATTGTCTTGTGAGCCGACCGGTCTGGAACCTGCCCGCGTGCGGGGCACCACCGCGCCCACGCAAGCGCGGCCCGCGGCTTGCGGGCGAAGCGCAAGCGAATCGTTGGCCGGCCCTTCGAGTGCGCCTAGAGCATCGGACGGGCGCACGAGCCTCCACCTGCACTCGAGGGGACCGGATGACGAGCGACACCAGCCGAGGGGATGCGCGCCGGATCGCGCTGATCGGGGCGCCGATCGAGGTCGGGACCAGCGAGCCCGGCGCGCTCATGGGGCCTGCGGCCCTGCGCACCGCCGGACTGGTCCGGACCCTGTCCGATCTCGGCCACGCGATCGTCGATCAGGGGGACGTCGTCCCCGACGGGCCGGCGGATGCGCGGGGCCTGCCCGCCGTCACGGCCTGGACCCGCGCCCTGTCGCGGTCGGTCGAGGCTGCTCTGGGGGCGGGCGCCCTGCCGCTCGCCGCCGGGGGCGATCACAGCCTGTCGCTCGGCTCGGTGGATGGGGCGATGCGCCACTGCGCCCGGGAGGGTCGGCCGCTCTTCGTGCTCTGGCTCGACGCCCACGCCGACTTTAACACCCCGGAAACCTCGCCGTCGGGCAACGTCCACGGCATGCCGCTGGCGGCCCTGTGCGGCGAGCCGGGCTTCCCGAGCCTGTTCGCCGATCCGGCGCCGGCGCCGCTGCCGCCGGCCAACGTCCACCTGTTCGGCCTGCGCTCGATCGATGCCGGCGAGCGCGCCCTCGTGACGGCCCGGCGGGTCGGCGTCACCGACATGCGCACCATCGACGAGTTCGGCGTCGTCGCGCCCCTGCGCCGCGTCCTCGACCGCGTCGCACGCGACGGTGCGCATCTTCATGTCAGTCTCGACGTCGATTTCCTCGACCCATCGATCGCACCCGGCGTCGGCACGACCGTGCCGGGGGGCGCGACCTTCCGGGAAGCGCACCTGATCATGGAGATGCTGCACGATTCCGACCTGGTGCGATCCCTCGACGTGGTCGAGCTGAACCCGTTCCTCGACGAAAGGGGCCGCAGCGCCCGGGTGCTGGTGGAACTGGTGGCGAGCCTGTTCGGCCGGCGCATCCTGGACCGGCCGACGCCCGCGATCGAGGCGGTCTCGAGCGATCAGGGCGGCCGCCGCTAATGCCGGACGGCGCGACGCAAATTCAGGATCTTCCGGCGGCCGGGGCGCCCGCGCGCCAGCGCTCGGACGGGCGCGTCCACCTGTGGGCCGGTCCGGCCGGGGGAACGGGCCCGACCCGCATCCTCGACCTCGCTGAATCCGGCCCGTCGCGGCTGCGCTTCCCACGCGGGGAGGGGGCGCTTGAGGCGGTGCTGGTCAACACCGCCGGCGGTGTCGCGTGCGGCGACGCCTTCACGATCGCGCTGGACCTCGCCCCGTCGGCCGACCTCGTGCTGACGACCACGGCAGCGGAAAAGATCTACCGCTCGGATGGCCCGGTCAGCCGGATCGAGAACCGGATAACCCTGGCGGCGCACGCCCGGCTGGCCTGGCTGCCGCAGGAGACGATCCTGTTCGATCGCGCCCGGGTCCGGCGGCGCTTCGAGGCCGACCTCGCGGAGGGCGCCGCTTTGCTGGCCGTCGAGATCGTGGCCTTCGGCCGAGCCGCCCGGGGCGAGCGGATCGCGGCGGGGTTGTTCGCGGATACCTGGCGCGTGCGCCGGGCCGGGCGGCTCGTCTATGCCGACAGCCTCGTCCTGGAAGGCCCGATCTCGGATCTTCTCACGCGACCGGCGATCGGCGGCGGTGCCCGGGCCTGCGCGACCCTGCTGGACGTCTCAGCAAACGCGGAGGGGCGTCTGGAGGAAGCCCGCGCCCTGCTCGAACAGGCCGTCGTCCCCGGAATCGAGGCGGCGGCGAGCGCCTGGAACGGACACCTCGTCATCCGCGCCCTGGCCGATGGGGTCGGGCCCCTGCGCGGCCTCGTGAGCCAGGTCCTGGCCGGCTATCGCGATCGGCCGATGCCCCGGGTCTGGCAGAGCTGACCGGCTGCTTTCGGGCCGCGGGCCGGTCCAGCGCCGACCGACCTGCATATTCCTGCGCGGAAGCCGCATCGCGACCGTTGCCTGTCGCCGCCCACCTCTGCTAGAGACCCCCACCCGGAGCCGGCCGCCAGGCTCCGATGGCGACGCCGCGGCGTCGCGACGAGGGGCCTCGTGGCGGAGTGGTTACGCAGAGGACTGCAAATCCTTGCACCCCGGTTCGATTCCGGGCGAGGCCTCCATCGATCATCCGAGATACAGCGCGCACACTTCCGCCGACCGGTCTCGATGCCGTCGATACGGCGGATGTCCCGCGTCGCAGGCGCCGGCATGGCGGCCGGCACCCACGATTCCCTAGACCCTCTCGAAGGCCCTGCCTTCCAGGACGATGCCGTCAGGCCGCGGCGACCTGGGCCAGAAACGTCTCGATCGCCCGCTGAAGGCTATGAGTCCCGGCATTCACCTGCAGGGCGCTTGTCCGGACATGCTTGGCCTGCACCTCGTTGGAGGCCGCAGTGGCGCGCACGCCCGCCACGCTGTCGGAGACCTTCCGGGAATCCGTCGCCGCGCTGGTGATGGCACGGGCAATCATCTGGCTCGACTGGCCCTGCTGGTCCGCTGCGACCGCAACCTCGGCGGCGATGGAGCTCATCTGCGCGATCGTCTGGCCCACCGTGCCGATCGAGCCGATCGCTCCGACCGTGTCGGCGGCGGCGGCTTGAATCGCCCCGATATGATGGGCGATGCGGTCGGTCGCCTGCGCGGTCTGCGCCGCCAGATCCTTGACCTCGGTGGCGACCACGGCGAACCCCCGTCCCGCCGCACCGGCCCGCGCGGCCTCGATGGTGGCGTTCAGCGCCAGCATGTTGGTCTGCTGAGCGACGGCGCGGATCAGCGCGATCACGGCGCCGGCGTCGTCCGCGGCTTGCGAGAGGGTCGTCACCGTCGCCACCAGCCCTTGCGTATCCGACAGGGCCGTCGAGGCGATCTCGCTCGTATGCCGGACCTGGCTCTCGATCTCCCGGGCCGCAACCGACAGCTCCTCGGCAGCGCTGGCGATGCTCACTACGACACCGGCGGTCTGATCGGAGGCCTCCGCCACGACGGCGACCTGCGTGGTCGTCTCGCCCGCGAGACCCGATAGCGCGTCGGCCGAGGCCTGCATGGCGTCCGCGGAGGCGGCGAGATCCGCCACCGTCCGCTGCATCTCGTCGTCGAAGGCCTGGGTCGCCGCGGCCAGGCGCTCGGCCCGGACGAGGTCGCGCGCCGTCCGCGCCCGGGCGTCGTGGTCGAGCGTCCGCCGCTCGATCATCGCCGCCTGGAACGCCGCGATGGCATGCGCCATCTGGCCGATCGCGTCCTGGCGCTGCGTGAACGGGATCGCGTCGTCGAGCCGGTCCGCCGCAAGAGCCTGCATGGCGGCCTTCAGGCGCTTCAGGGGCTTCTGGATCTGGGAGAGGACGATCCAGATCGCGGCGGCCAATGCCAGGGCGAGCGCAACCGCCGGCGCCACGATCAGCGCGACGATCGCATGGCGCTGCTCGATGACGCCTGCTGCGCGCTGGTCGTTGAGCCGGGCCAACACCTCGCCCCCGAGTCGGCTGATCTCCGCGATGATGCGTTCGCGGTTCTTCACCGTCGCCTCGTCGGTGGCCTGGATCAGGGCGGCCTTGGGCGAGATGGTCAGGCCGAGCTCAGCGGTGTCGTTCTGGTAGGCGATGAACTCCTTCACGAACAGGTCGAACCGGCGGCGCCGGTCCGGCGGCAGCTGATCTTCCATCGCCACCAGGAACGGCCCCCGGACGTGTTCCACCGCCGCCAGGGCGTCCTGCAGCCCGGAGAGACGCGTCCGCGCTTCCTGCGTATCCTCGGCCGTGTAGAGGGCGGTGGCCTGCACGACCGCGTGCTCGATCGCCTGGCTCAAGGCGCCGGCCTGAAGCCCGGCATTCCAGATCCTGTCCGTGGCTGCGGCGCGCTCCTGCTCCCACAGGGATTGCCGCACGGCGAAGGCCGAGATGCCGACCGCCACGAAGCCCAGCAGGCCGACGACCGCCGCCAGCTTGAAGCCGAAGGAATTGCGCATCTGAAGCACGATACTGTTCTCTTCTGGACCGACGCACGATCGCGTCGCGGCAAGGTGCCTTGTCGAAGGCGGAAGCTTGGAAGTCGAAAGGGTCGAGGAGACCATTGGGCGATCGAGAGCGCGGGGCATGTGGCCGAGTACGGGGCGAAGCCAGTTCGGGGCGAATCCGGCGCTCGGGACGATGCGCCAAGCGTTGCATCGACGTGCGGCAGCCTCAGCGCCGCCGCATCGCCGGGCCGAACCTCAGCGCCTTCGGTATGGCGACGCGCGGCCGTGACGGCGCGAGCCCGCCGGATCAAAAATCGACGCTGCAAACATGGAATGGCGGGACGGTTCGACGACGTTTCTTCAGCTGTTCGGATAAAGATACGGGCCGAAGGATCAATCCGTCAATACACGCCAAAGTTGTCAATACTGATTTTATTTAATGATCATGCTCAAATATACGGTAGATAGAAGCCGAAAGTTAGAACTCGCGGGATGTTATTTATTGCATTCGGAAACAATCCCGCGCTTGTGCACCCGGCTATGAAACTATCGGCAACGCGACCCCCTGCGCTCGCATCCAGAACGCGCGCAGACGAAATCATGCCTTGGCGGCAGGCCTGTTCCGCTACCCTGGGCGATGCCGTTCGCGCGCTGGCCCGCTTGAGCTGAACGACGAGGTCGGAAACGCCGGTAGGTCCCGGACATCGCCGGGCGTTTCCATCGCGCGCTGCAGAAGCGCCAGTCTCTGCCGGTCGGCGTGGGAGCGGTCCGGATCCGTTACGAGCCGCGAGCCGGACGTTCGCAGATCGGCCTCCCGGACGGCCGCGCGCACTCTGGCTGTTCCGCCAGGCGCGCGAAAGGCCGTTTCGTGCGCCTGGTCGAACGCTACGCGGCGTGGACCTGCCCCAGGAAGGTCTCGATCGCCTGTTGCAGGGTCCGGGTCCCGGTGCTCACCCGGGAGGCGCTGCCGCGCACCTGCTCGGCCTGCACCTCGTTGGAGGCGGCCGCGGCGCGCACGCCTCCAACGCTCTCGGAGACCTTGTGCGAGTCCGCCGCCGCATCCGCGATGGCCCGGGCGATCTCCTGGCTGGCCGCGCCCTGCTGGTCTGCCGCCTGGGCAACCTCTGAGGCGATCACGCTCATCCGGGCGATCGTCTCGCCGATCGACGCGATGGCGCCGACCGTGTTGGCGGCTGCCCCCTGGATCGACCCGACCTGGCCGGTGATCCGGTCGGTCGCGAGCGCGGTCTGGCCGGCGAGCGCTTTCACCTCGGCGGCGACCACGGCAAAGCCGCGCCCGGCCGCGCCGGCGCGGGCCGCCTCGATGGTGGCGTTCAAGGCGAGCAGGTTGGTCTGCTCCGCCACCGTGCGGATCAGGGTGACGACGGCATCGATCTCGGCAGCCGCCTGCGACAGGCTCGAGACCGTCATCTCCAGCTGCTTGGTGTCGGTCAGCGCGGAGGCCGCGATCTCGCTGGTGTGGCGGACCCGCCCCTCGATCTCCCGGGCGGAGGCTGCGAACTCTTCGGCCGCGCCGGCGATGCTGTCGACGATGTCGGCGGTCTGGCTCGAGGCACCCGCCACCACGGCGGCCCGGGACGCCATGTCGCCGGCCGTTCCGGTGAGCGTCGCGGCAGCATCCTGCATCGAATCGGCCGATCCGGCGAGATCCGCCACGGCGCGGTGGGTCTCCCCCTCGAAGGCGCGGGTCGCCTCCGCCAGTTGCTCGGCCCGGACCCGGTCGCGATCACGGCGGGCCTGCGCCTCGGTATCGAGCTTCCGCTTCTCGATCAGGGCCGTCTGGAAGCCCGCGATGGCGCTGGCCATCTCGCCGATCTCGTCCTGGCGGTGGGTGAACGGGATCGTACGGCCGAGGTCGTTGGCCGCCAGCGCGGTCATGCTGGATTTCAACCGGCCGAGCGGCTTCTGGACCTGGCTGATTATGATCCAGATCGCGGCAAGCAGCCCGAAGGCGAGGGCCACGGCGGGCACGACGATCAGCGCCAGGCGGGCGGTGCTGCGATCCGCGGCGTCAGCGGCGCGCCGCTCGTTGAGCCGGGTGAGCACCTCGCGGCCAAGCAGGCCGATCTCCGCGATCATGTGCTCCCGGTTTCTCACCGTCGCCTCGTCGGTGGCCTGGATGAGGGCGGCCTTGGGCGAGATGGTCAGGCCGAGCTCAGCGGTGTCGTTCTGGTAGGCGATGAACTCCTTCACGAACAGATCGAACCGGCGGCGCCGGTCCGACGGCAGCTGATCCTCCATCGCCACCAGGAACGGGCCCCGGACCTGTTCCACCGCCGCCAGGGCGTCGTGCAGCGCCGACAGCCGCGTGCGCGCTTCCTTGGTGTCCTCGGCGGTGTAGAGGGCGGTGGCCTGGACGACCGCGTGCTCGATCGCCTGCCCAAGGGCGCCCGCCTGAAGCCCGGCATTCCAGATCCTGTCCGTGGCGGCGGCGCGCTCCTGCTCCCACAGCGATTGCCGGATGGCGAAGGCCGAGATGCCGACCGCCACGAAGCCCAGCAGGCCGACGACCGCCGCCAGCTTGAAGCCGAGAGAAATGCGCATGAGGAGAGAACCGCTGTCCGCGAGAATCGTGGGGGAGAGCCTTACGATAGCAAATTTTGCGCCGACACTAAATATAGCCGGCAAACCCCACGAATTCAAATGTACTCTTTCCTAGATATATTCACACCGCTCAGTACAGACGAGAGGCTACAATCATTGAACTCAGGGAAAAATCTTCGGTCTTGCCATCGATGCCCAGCGCCAGAACCTGTTCCCGGCGGGACGGCCTGGTCGTCGGATTGTGCGGAAGACACCTCAAACGGTGTGCGCCAGGATCACGCGCGCGGCAGCAGCGACGATCAGAAAACCGATCACAGCGACACCGATGTAGTCGGGCATGCGGCTGTCACGCTTCGGGCCGAGGGCGTCGCCTGTTGGAAGGCCGTCGGGATCCCGAAACATCGTGAGAACTCTCAGTACGTGACAGGCAGGCCCGCACGCGACGGAAGCCGGAAGTCGGGGCGAACGCGGCATCACCGGACGGCACGGCACAGGCGCCTTGCGGTTCGGGACGGCGCGGGATCGGCATCGAGGCGCGCATGGCGACGGCCCCATCGTCTAGGCGGCCGCCATGACGATGGGATGACCCCGCGAATTCCCATGGGCCTCGGCATGCTGCCGCCGCCGCACCTTCTGCCGGCACCTCCCGCTGCGTCGCCCCCGAAATGTCCGTTGTAAAAATGCCACGCCGCGCCCGGTCGAGCGCCGGCAAACCACCTTTCTCCAGGGGCGCTCAGGGGGCGCCCAGACGATCGGTGCCGATCGCGTCATTCAGGGTCTTGCGTCCCGCGATCTTGGTGTGTAGAGACCCGCTCGTGATCCCCGATAGCTCAGTTGGTAGAGCAGGCGACTGTTAATCGCCTTGTCGCAGGTTCGAGTCCTGCTCGGGGAGCCATCACCCAGTTAACCTCCTGAAGACGTTGCGCGAATAGCTTTCGACGGCTTTACTGCGGCAGGCGATGCCGCGTCTTTGCTGTCAGGACCGCGCGAGACGACCACCCGGAAGCCGCATACTGTGACCGGCGCCGCTCCGAACGGAGTCACCTGAGGCGCCGATCACGCCCTCAACGGGCGGCGCAGGCGGGCCCATCCCGGAATCTTAACGCGACCCTTATGAGATCGGCCGGGCGTCCCGCTCGATCCCTCATGCGTTCGGGTCCACCGTCCGGGTGCGATCCCTGGAGGATCGCGGGAACCCCAGTCAGCCGATGTCGCCCACCATCCCCATCGTCGCCCCCGCGGGGGACACCGCCCGGTTCATCGTCGGCCAGGACCCGGAGGGGCGCTGGGTCGCCATCGAGATCCACGGGCGGGCCGGTGGCCTGTTCCGCAGCCGAGAGGCGGCGTACGGCTACGCGGCGGCGGAGACCGATCACCGCCCCGATGCCGTGCAGGTCTCGGCGGAACGGATCGCGCTTCGGCTCTGAGCCGGTCGAAGCCCTGTTCTCAGGCGCCGCCGGTGCGCGACCGCCCGCTCTCAGAGACGGTCGGCTCGTCCTCCGGCGCGCGCAGGCGGTAGCCGACACCGGTCTCGGTCAGCAGGATGCGCGGGCGTTCGGGGTCGGCCTCCAGCTTTTGCCGGAGCTGGCGCATGTAGACGCGCAGGTATTGCGGATCGGAGGAGACCGAGACCGCCTGCATCAGCTGCGCGTGGGTCAGCACCTTGCCGGCATGCAACACCAGCACGCGCAGGAAATCGTACTCGCGCGGGGTGAGCTTCACCTCGGCATCGTCGACCTTCACGATCCGCCGCACGAGGTCGATCGAGAGCCGGTCGACTCGGAAGATCGGCCGCTCGCCCTGGACGGCGAGTTGGTGGCGCAGGGCGGCGCGCAGCCGAGCCAGCAACTCCGCCATGCCGAACGGCTTGGTCACGTAGTCGTCCGCGCCGAGGTCGAGGGCGTCGACCTTGCCGCCCTCGTCGGTGCGGCTCGACAGCACCACCACGGGCAGCTCGGGATGGCGGGCCCGGATCGCCCGCAGCAGGTCGTGGCCGCGCATGTCGGGGAGCCCGAGATCAAGGATGACGAGATTCACCCGCTCGCGCCCCAGCACGTCGAGGGCGGTCGCGGCGTTCGGCGCCTCCAGGATCGCATAGCCCTGCGTGGACAGCCCCGTGCGCAGCAACTTCCGGATCGGCGGCTCGTCGTCGATGACCAGGATGGTCGGGCTCATGCGGCGATGTCCTTCGGCGTGGTCCGGGCCGGGACCGGCAGCGTCACGGTGAAGACCGCCCCCAGGCGGTCGCGCCGGTTGGCGGCCGTGACGGTGCCGCCCATCGCCTCGACGAAGCCGCGCGCGATGGCCAGCCCGAGCCCGGTGCCGGCCCGGACCCGGTCGCTCTTGCGCACCCGGTAGAACTTGTCGAACACCCTCTCGACCTCCGTCTCGGGCAGGCCGTCGCCCTCGTCGATGATGTCCAGCCGCACCCGGTCGCCCTCTCGGCGGGCCCGGACCGTCACGGTCGAGCCGGCCGGTGCATATTTGGCGGCGTTGTCGAGCAGGTTGACCAGCACCTGCTCGAACAGGACCGGATCGAAGCGGAGCACCGGCAGATCGGGCGCGAGGTCGACCGTGACCCGATGGTCGGCCAGCACCGGCTCGACCCGGCGCAGGGCGGTGTCGACGGTCTCGGCGACGTCCTGGGGGGCGAGGGTCGGGGCCACCGCGCCCGCCTCCAATCGGGTCATATCGAGCAGGTTGGCGATGAAACAGTTCAGCCGCTCGGATTCCGCGATGATCGTCGCCAGCAGCTCCGCCTTGGCCTCGGAGCCGAGGTCGGCGTCGAGGTCGCGCAGCGTGCTGGCAGCCCCGAGGACGGAGG
Source organism: Methylobacterium sp. WL64 (assembly GCF_008039945.1). Taxonomy (NCBI): domain Bacteria; kingdom Pseudomonadati; phylum Pseudomonadota; class Alphaproteobacteria; order Hyphomicrobiales; family Methylobacteriaceae; genus Methylobacterium; species Methylobacterium sp. WL64. The sequence continues at coordinate 62,724 of NZ_VRVA01000002.1, read as the reverse complement.
CCAGCGGGGTCCGCAGATCATGGCTGATCGAGGTCAGGAGCGCCTGGCGCAGGCGGTCGGTCTCGGCGGCGCGCTCGGCCCGATCGAGATCCTCCACCAGCCGCACCCGCTCGATGGCGAGGGCGCCCATATCGGCCAGCGCATCGAGCAGCCGGCGCCCCTCCTGGGTCAGGATCGGGCCGTTGCCGTCCGCGTCGAGGCCGATCACCCCGATCGTGCCGCGCCCGGTACGCATCGGCAGGAACAGCCGCTTGGCGCCCGGCAGGGTGTCGGCACCGCGCCCGGCCGGGCGGTCGTTGTCGAAGGCCCATTGGGCCGCCGCGAGGTCGGCGGCATCGAGCCGGTCCTCGGGCGGGTAGCCGGCCCGGACGGTGACGGGCTTGCCGTCCGGCAGCAGCAGGACCACCCGCACCTTGAGCATGGCGGCCACCTGCGCGCAGGTGGCCCAGAGGACGTCGTCCAGGGTGCCGCACCCCGCGAGCTTGCGCGAGAAGCCGAACAACCGCTCCGTTGAGGTGGCCCGGCCCTGGCTGATCATGGCGATGCGGCGGGCCCGGGCGGCGAGGTTCGAGACCAGCACGGCTACCAGCGTGAACAGCAGGAACGCCGCGACGTTGGTCGGGTCGGCGATGGTGAAGGTGTAGACCGGCGGCAGGAAGAAGAAGTTGTAGGCCAGCGAGGCCGTGACCACCGCGGCGAGCGACGGCCCGAGCCCCCAGCGCACGGCGACCGCGACCACGGCGGTGAGCAGCATCAGGTCGGCATTCTCGATGCCGGTATAGGGCTGGAGCACGAGTGCCGCCCCGAGCGCCACCGCGGAAGCGAGGACAGCCATCCCGTAGGGGCCGGGCTCGAAGGTCGCGGCCGGGGCGGCGGTGGCGACCGGCCGGCGCGCCGGAGCCTCGGCCGGCACGGCTTCGCCCGGCACCACGTGGACGCTGATGTTGCCGCTGCGGCGCACGAGGTCGTGGACCACCGAGCCGTTGACCAGCTCGAAGATCCAGGAGCGCGCCGCCTTGCCGACCACGATGTGGTTGACGTTGGCCGAGCGGGCATAGGCCAGGATGTCGTCGGCGACGCGCCGGCCGCCCGGCAGCGTCACGGCATCGCCACCGAGCCGGTCGGCTAGCCGCAGGGTCTCGGCGATCCGGTCGCGCGCCGCCTCGCTGCCGGAGCCGCCGCGCGGTGCCTCGATGAACAGAGCTGTCCAGGGCGCGTGCAGCCGGTCGGCGACGCGCTTGGCGTAGCGCACCAGGCCGGCCGAGCGCGGATCGGCGCTGATGCAGACCAGCACCCGCTCGCCGGCGCTCCAGGGCCCCGCGATGGCGTTGGCCTGCATGTGGCTGACGAGTTCGTCGTCGACCCGGTCGGCGGTGCGGCGCAGGGCGAGCTCGCGCAGGGCCGTGAGGTTGCCCCGGGAGAAGTAGTGCTTCAGGGCGCGCTCGGCGTTGGTCGGCACGTAGACCTTGCCGTCCTTGAGCCGCTGGATCAGGTCGTCCGGGTTGAGGTCGACCACCTCGATGTCGTCCGCCCGGTCCAGAATGCCGTCCGGCACGGTCTCGCGCACGCGGATGCGGGTGATCTGCGCCACCACGTCGTTCAGGCTCTCGACGTGCTGGATGTTGAGCGTCGTGTAGACGTCGATGCCGGCGTCGAGCAGTTCCTCGACATCCTGGTAGCGCTTCGGGTGGCGCGAGCCGGGGGCGTTGGTGTGGGCAAGCTCGTCCACCAGCGCGAGGGCCGGCCTGAGGGCCAGCAGGGCGTCGAGGTCCATCTCGTCGAGGGTGGTGCCGTGGTAGGGCACGGTGCGGCGCGGCACGATCGTAAACCCGTCGAGCAGCGCCTCGGTCTCGGCCCGGCCGTGGGTCTCGACGACGCCCACCACCACGTCGATGCCGGCTTCGCGCCGAGCGCGGCCGATGGTGAGCATCTCGTAGGTCTTGCCGACCCCGGGGGCGGCCCCCAGGAAAACCTTTAGCCGTCCGCGAGTCGGAGTCTCCCGGCGCGCCGTCTCCAGCAGCGCCTCGGGGGTGGGACGGGACGGGTCTCGGCCGGTCTCGGGCATGGTTCCTTCAGGCGTGACCGCGGTCAGCGCGACGCGTATGGGGTCCGCAACGGGCCGGATTGCCGCCGCTCCGGTCTCGCACCCGACAACCCCTTCCACGTTGCAGGTCGTAGGGCAGGTGGAGGTGGGGTAAAAAATTCGTGTCGCCTCGTCAGAACATGCCATTGGGATTGGCGGCGGTTTCCGGCAGGATTTGCAGCACGTCCCAGTGCTCGACGATCTTCCCACCAGCATCGAGCCGGAACATATCCATGGTGGCGTAGTCATCCCCGCCCGGCCAATGCTGGAGGCAGTGGAGAACCACGAACTCGCCCTCGGCGACGGCGCGCTTGATCGCGACGCGCTTGCCAGGCCATTCCCGCGCCATGCGTTCGAAATAGCTGATGAACCCGTCTTTGCCGGTGGCCACATGCGGATTGTGCTGAACGTACTCGGCCCCAGCGTAACGCTCGATCGCCTCCCGCGGCCGGCAATCGTTGAACATCAGCTCGTAGAAGGCGATCACGTCCGCCTTTCTCTGCACAAGGTCACTCATGACACCCCGAGAGTGCTGACGATCGCGGCGGATACGGGCCAGTCACCCGTACGCGCATCCGGGCGGGAAAGCCTGTGGCGCCCGTCCATCGACCACGATACCAATGTGGGTCGCCTGTAAATACCGTTCAGCCCGAGGGTTGGAGTGAGGTCGCTTCGAGAAACCGGCTCACGAGATGTCGCCTCTCGAGCTGTCTCGGCCATCCGATCCGTCAGGCCGACGGCCGTCGAAGCAGATGCATCGTCCCGCGGGGATGGATCGGGGACGATGCCGAGCGTCCTGGATGGCCTTTCAGCGCCGACCCAACTCATCCAGCGCGAGGTTCAGCGCCAGCACGTTCACCCGTGGCTCGCCGAGCAGCCCGAGCGTGCGGCCCTCGATCAGCGCGGCGACGAGCTGGCGCAGGCGGTCCTCGGGCTGGTTGCGGGCCTTGGCGACCCGCGGCACCTGGAACAGGGCGGCGTCGGGCGAGATATCCGGGTCGAGGCCCGAACCGCTTGCCGTGGCGAGATCGACTGGGACAGGGTGGCCCGGATTCTCCGAAGTCAGCGCATCCCGGTCGCTCTTGACCCGCCCGGCCAGCGCCGCGCTGGTCGGGCCGAGGTTGGATCCGGAGGAGTTGGACGCGTTGTAGGGCGCCGGCACGGTCTTGGACGGGTCGGCCGGGTCCGGCGCGCTGGTGGCCGAGGGGCGGCCGTGGAAGTAGGCGGCGCCGGTAAAACTCTGGCCGATCAGGGCCGAGCCGATCACCTGACCGTCGCGTGCGATCAGGCTGCCGGCGGCACGGGCCGGGAAGATGAGGCCGGCGAGGCCGGTCACGGCGAGCGGGTAGGCGAGGCCGGTGATCGCCGTCAGGATGGTGAGGAGCACGAGGGCGGGGCGAAGCTGGCTGAGCATGGCGGGTCTCCGATGGACCGGTTCAGGCGAGGTGCAGGGCGGTGACGGCGAGGTCGATGGCCTTGATGGCGGCGAACGGCACCAGGACGCCGCCGAGCCCGTAGATCAGCAGGTTCCGGCGAAGCAGCGCGGCGGCGCCGACGGCCCGGTAGGTCACACCCCGTAGCGCCAGGGGGATCAGCGCCACGATGATCAGCGCGTTGAAGATGATCGCCGACAGGATCGCGCTCTGCGGCGAGGCGAGGCCCATGACGTTGAGCGCCTGGAGCTGCGGGTAGAGCCCGAGGAACATCGCCGGGATGATCGCGAAGTACTTCGCCACGTCGTTGGCGATGGAGAAGGTGGTCAGGGCACCGCGGGTCATCAGCAACTGCTTGCCGATGCCGACGATCTCGATGAGCTTGGTCGGGTCGCTGTCGAGATCGACCATATTGCCGGCCTCGCGGGCCGCCACTGTGCCGGTGTTCATGGCGACGCCGACATCGGCCTGGGCGAGGGCAGGGGCATCGTTGGTGCCGTCGCCGCACATGGCGACGAGCTTGCCCTGCGCCTGCTCCTGGCGGATCAGCGCCAGCTTGTCCTCCGGGGTGGCCTGGGCCAGGAAGTCGTCCACGCCCGCCTCCGCGGCGATGGCGGCGGCGGTCATCGGGTTGTCGCCGGTAATCATCACCGTGCGGATGCCCATCCGGCGCAGCTCGGCGAAGCGCTCGCGGATGCCGCCCTTCACGATGTCCTTCAGGTAGACAACACCCAGGAGCCGGCCGTCGCGGGCGACCGCGAGCGGCGTCCCGCCGGCCTTGGCGATCGTCTCGGCGATGGCGCGGATCTCGGCGACGGCTTCGGGTTCCGCCTCCGGCCGATAGGCCAGGGCGGCGTTCGAGCCACGGCTCGCCATCGGCTGCGCCGAGACCGCTGCGATCACCGCCTCGACCGCGCCCTTGCGGATGGAGATTCCATCGAGATCGACACCGCTCATGCGGGACTGCGCGGTGAACGGCACGAAGCTGGCGTTGAGGCCAGCCATGTCGCGGGCACGGATGCCGTAGGCGTCCTTGGCCAGCACCACGATCGAGCGGCCCTCCGGGGTCTCGTCGGCCAGCGAGGCGAGCTGGGCCGCGTCCGCCAGGTCCTGCTCGGTGACGCCGGCCACGGGCCGGAACGCGGTCGCCTGGCGGTTGCCCAGGGTGATCGTGCCGGTCTTGTCCAGCAGCAGGGTGTCGACGTCGCCCGCCGCCTCGACGGCGCGGCCCGACAGGGCGAGCACGTTGAAGCGCACCAGCCGGTCCATGCCGGCGATGCCGATGGCCGAGAGCAGGGCGCCGATCGTGGTCGGGATCAGGGTGACGAACAGTGCCACGAGCACGATCAGCGGGATCGCACCGCCGGCATAGGACGCGAAGCTCGGGATCGAGGCCACCGCGAAGACGAACACGAGGGTGAGCCCGGCGAGCAGGATGTTCAGGGCGATCTCGTTCGGGGTCTTCTGCCGCGAAGCGCCCTCGACCAGGGCGATCATCCGGTCGACGAAGGTCGAGCCCGCCGCCGCGGTGATCCGGACCCGGATCTCGTCGGAGAGCACCTGCGTGCCGCCGGTCACCGCCGAGCGGTCGCCGCCGGATTCGCGGATGACCGGGGCGGACTCGCCGGTGATCGCCGCCTCGTTGACCGAGGCGACACCCTGGATTACTTCGCCGTCGGAGGGGATCAGGTCGCCGGCCTCGACCAGCACCACGTCGCCGACCCGGAGGCTGGTGCCCGGGACGGTCTCGTAGCGACCGCCCGGACCGGTGAGGCGCTTGGCCATCGTCTCGGTGCGGGTGCGCCGCAGGCTGTCGGCCTGGGCCTTGCCGCGCCCCTCGGCCAGGGCCTCGGCGAAGTTGGCGAAGACCAGGGTGAACCACAGCCACAGGATGATCTGGCCGGAAAACAGCAGGTCGCCGGCGCCGGTGGCGACATCGCGGACGAACAGCACGGAGGTGAGCGCGGCCACGACCTCGACCACGAACATGACCGGGTTGCGGATCATGGCGCGGGGATCGAGTTTCTTGACGGAGCCGATGAGCGCCGGCCCGACGAGGGCAGGGCTGAACAGGGATGCGGTCTGGCGGGACATGGGTCGGGTGTCCGAAGCGGGGCGGGCAGGCCCGTCGCGCGGGCCTCGGGATGCGTCAGGGGGCGGGGGTGCCGGCGGTCAGCGCGCAGGCAGCCATCAGGGCGAAGGCGGCGAGCAGGAGGGTGCCGAGCAGCGCCAGGACGAGGTCGGAGGTCCGCGGCGGCGGCGCACCGGCCCGGTGCCGGAGCGGGGGTGTCCGGTGAAGCAGGCGGTGATGGCGCGGCATCCGCCGGGTCGGGAGCGTGCGCGGCATTTCAGCCTCCGCTGGCGAAGGTCTGGCCGGCCGAACCGGCGAGGTGCTCGACCACCGGTCCCAGCGCCAGGGAGGGGAAGAAGGTCAGTCCGCCGACGATCAGGATCACGCCGACCAGCAGCCCGATGAACAGCCCGCCATGGGTCGGGAACGTGCCCGCCGAGGCCGGGAGCGTCTTCTTGGCGGCGAGAGAGCCTGCGATGGCGAGCACCGGGATCTTCACGAAGAACCGGCCGACCAGCATCGCGAGGCCCAGGGTGCTGTTGTAGAATAGCGTGTTGGCCGTGAGCCCGCCGAAGGCCGAGCCGTTGTTGGCCGAAGCCGAGGTGTAGGCGTAAAGGATCTCGGTGAAACCGTGCGGCCCGGCATTGGCCGGCCCGGCGAGGCCCGCCGGCAGCACGGTCGCCAGGGCGGTGCCGCCGAGCATCATCAGCGGCAGACACAGGATGCCGAGCATGGCCATCTTGACCTCCCGCGCCTCGATCTTCTTGCCGAGATATTCGGGGGTGCGCCCGACCATCAGGCCGGCCACGAAGATCGCCACGATGACGAAGACCAGCATGCCGTAGAGGCCGGCCCCGACGCCGCCGATGACGACTTCGCCGAGCTGCATGTTGATCAGCGGGATCATGCCGCCGAGCGCCGTGAAGCTGTCGTGCATGGCGTTGACCGCGCCGCAGGACGCCGCCGTGGTCACCACCGCGAACAGCGCCGAGGCAGCGATGCCGAAGCGGATCTCCTTGCCCTCCAAGTTCCCGCCCGCGAAGCCGAGGCTGTTGAGCACCGGGCTGCCCTGAGCCTCCGCCCAGTAGGTAACGAGGACGCCCGCGAGGAACAGGATCCCCATCGCGGCGAGGATCGCCCAGCCCTGGCGCTCGTCCCCGACCATGCGGCCGAACACGTTGGTCAGGGCGGCCCCGATCGCGAAGATCGACACCATCTGGACGAAGTTCGACAGCGCGGTCGGGTTCTCGAACGGATGCGCGGCGTTGGCGTTGAAGAAGCCGCCGCCGTTGGTGCCGAGCATCTTGATCGCGACCTGGCTCGCCACCGGGCCGATCGCGATGGTCTGCCTTGCCCCTTCCAGCGTGGTGGCGTCGACCGAGGCGCCGAGCGTCTGCGGGACGCCCTGCCAGACCAGGAACAGCGCGTACGGGATGCAGAGCGGCACGAGGACGTAGAGGGTCGCCCGGGTGACGTCGACCCAGAACGACCCGATGGTGCCGGTGGAGGCCCGGGCGAAGCCGCGGATCAGCGCCACCGCGACCGCGATGCCGGTGGCCGCCGACAGGAAGTTCTGGTGCGTGAGCCCGAGCATCTGGGCCAGGTACGAGAGCGTGGTCTCGCCCCCGTAGGCCTGCCAGTTGGTGTTGGTGACGAAGCTCGTGGCCGTGTTGAAGGCGAGGTCCGGCGCCACGGCGGCCTGCTCGGCCGGGTTGAGCGGCAGGAACGCCTGCAGCCGCAGGATCGCGTACAGCACCGCGAATCCGAGCAGGTGGAACAGGATCACCCCGCCCGCATAGGCGAGCCAGTGCTGCTCCTGCCGGGCGTCGATGCCGGCGACGCGGTAGAGGGCGCGCTCCACCGGCGCAACGATCGGCGACAGGAGCGTACGCTCTCCGTTGAAGACGCGCGACATGTAGAGGCCGAGGGGCTTCACGAGCGCCAAGACGACCGCGCAGTACAGCGCGATCTGCATCCAGCCGTTGAGGGTCATGGGAGGGGTCCGTCCGTGCCGTTCAGAACCGCTCGGGGCGGACGAGGGCGTAGGTGAGGTAACCGAGCAGACCGAGGGTCACGAGCGCGCCGAGGGTCAGGTCGAGGGTCATGGCAAAGGTCATTGGGCGCCTCGTCAGAGGCGGTCGCAGAGGACGGCGTAGCCTTCGCTGAGGGCGAAGAAGGCCAGTCCCGCGGCGATGAAGATGAGGTCGAGCATGACGGGTCCGTTTCGGTCCTGCGGGCGGTCGGCGGCCATGCCGCGACCGATCCCGGCCGACCCGGATTGTGGGCGGGAACCGCGTTAGGGTTCGAGATGGAGAGGCGGGCGATCTTATTAGGATCGCATGAGGATCGGCGGGGTGGGGTCGTGCCTTCATCGGGCCCGCAGGCCGCGGATGGCCCGCTCTCCCGTGCGGGCCGTCGGGTTCACCCATCGCTGCCGGAGGGGGCCAAGGCTAACCGCGGGCGCGTCTCCCCCCACCCTTTGCGGGGGGGTCTGCGCCGTCGCTCCCCACTTGCGGGATTTCGTCCCGGTGGCCCCAAGGGCATCCTTCCCCGTAAAGGGGGATGGGCGTGTCCCCTTCGGAACCACTTCTCTCCCGGTGCAGAATCATCCGGCCCGCGTTCTGTGAAGCCGCGTGTTTGCAGGGAGAGGGGACGCGCGCTGGGCGGTCCGCCCGAGCCAAGCCGCTGCCCCCGAGCCGGCAAAAGCTGCCGGGTGGCGGATCCTGCCGGCCCACCGCCCGTCTCAATCGTTGAAATCACAGGCAAATATCTGGACCGCGGCGTGCATCGTCCCGAGAAAGGATTTCACGAGGACGTATTATGTCGGTCGGTTCGGTCACGAGCAGCAGCCTCCAGCGGGACCTCATTAGCGCCCTGCGTCAGACGCGCGGTGCGTCGGCCCAGCAGACCGACGCGAGCGCGTTCGCGGTGCCGAGCGACGGCGCGAGTCCGTCAGCCGGCACGGCGGCCACGACCGCTTCCGGCAGCACGGCGTCCAGCCCGGGGCTGTCGAACGACCTGATGGCGTCGCTGCTGAAGGTGCAGTCCGACTTCAGCCAGATCAGCGCGCAGGGCGGCTTCGCGGCACCCGCGTCCGCGCAGAGCATCACCGAGGCATCGAGCGACGGTTCGGATGGAGGCCAGAGCCAGGGCGATGCCGCGCCAGCCCATCGCCATCACGGGCATCATGCCCGCGCCGCCGGCCCCGATGGCTCCGGCTCCGCGGCGTCCAGCAGCGCCGCGGTCGCGGCGAATTCCGGTGCGGCGACAGGCGAGACCGATGCGTCCGGCGGAATCCAGGATGGCCTGCAGGCTTTGCTGCAGCAGGTGACGAAGGCGATTGCCGCCTACACCGCAGCCGGGCCGGTCGGCCTCGCGGCCTCCGCCCTCTCGACCACGTCGAAGACCTGATCGGACGGGCCGCGCGCTCCGTGACGTCCGCGGTCTGGATCGCAGACCGGAGACGACGCAAGCATCGCCTCGAAGCGGAGCGGCAGTTCGCCAAGACGCCTCCCCGGGACGATCGATACCGCATCGCAGCAGCGGGGATGCGGCATCCGGGATGGTGAACTAGGTTTCAGGCATCGTCGGCCGGCCCGGAGATCGCCATGCCTCTCACCGTTCCCGTCATCCTCGGCAGCGTCCGCACCGACCGCATCGGCATCCGTGCGGCAAGGTTCCTGATCGCCCGGCTCGAAGCGCGCGGCCACAGCGCCCCGCTGGTCGATCCCGCCGAACTCAAGCTCCCGCTGCTCGACCGGATGTACAAGGAATATCCAGCCGGCACCGCCCCGGAGCCGTTGGAGCGTCTCGCCACCCTCTATCGCCAAGCGGACGCCTTCCTGATGGTCTCGGCCGAGTACAATCACGGCGTTCCGCCGGCTCTCTCGAACACTCTCGACCACTTCCTCGAAGAGTATTACTGGCGGCCGTCGGCGATCTGCTGCTACTCGGCCGGACAGTTCGGGGGAGTCCGGGCGGCGATGCCGCTCCGCGCCATGCTCGCCGAGCTGGGAATGCCCAGCATTCCATCGCTGCTGCCGATCCCGCGACTGCAGAAGGTGATTGGGGAGGACGGCACGCCGGCGGATGACTGGATCGAGAAGGCGGCCGGGCGGTTCCTCGACGAGTTGGAATGGTATGCCGAGGCCCTGCACGCGCGGCGTCTGCGCGGGACTTCTTACTGAGCGTCCATCGCGCAATACGCGGCCTTCGAAGGTCGTCGCGCGACCTACGCAAATCCGAAAATCCGGTCCGGACACAGGTGGCCTGTTCCTGTAGCGAACGGGTCATCTCCGCGGGCTCGCATCGTACAGGACGGGGCCCGAACCGGCCGGGCACCAAAGCCATCGGCCCCCGTTCGCCATTGACTTTCTGCGGGGTGAATGCGCCGAGCGCCCAAAGATCTTAGGGACGAATCCTTCTCATAAGCCTATTTTTCCGTCGTTGACTGATAAGATATCGATCAATCGACAATATCAAATTCGACCGTGAAGCGACCGTGTCCCACACTGATCGATTCTCGAAAAGAGGAACTGTATTTCGCTGTTGCAAAAAGGTGGCTGCGCGGTTCGGGAAAGTGTGAGATCTTCTTTCTGTTCCCAGTCGCGGACTTGGCCCAATGAAACTCGACGAGAGGGCGCTCCTTCAGGAGCGCGTGCGAACGCTTGTCCTGCGTCATGCCCTAGAGGCGGCGCTTGAGCGTCTGGCAGCGGCGACCCGCGAGGCTGGAAAAGAGGCGACGGCTGAATTCCAGAGCCTGGAACACTCGCTGCTCTCGGCGGCCCGCAGCCTCGCGGATCGTGCCAGCGCCCAGAAGCTGGCCGTGCTGGTCGCGGTCGAGGATGCCAGCGCGACGGTGCGGAGTGCGTTCGACAACGTCCACAGCCGCCTCGACGCCCGTCAGACGGACGTGCTCTCCGCGGCTGCGCCCCTGAACGTGGTCGCTGCATAAGCAGGACTGCGCGATAGCCGATCCAGACGGCAAGTCGCTTCCAAGACGCCTGATCGTCGCGACGTCTACCAGGACACCAAGTCCCGCACGGCGACGCTGCGTGCGTGGTCGGAAGCAGGGGAGAGCGGGCGCAGTCGTGTGGCGCGCCCGCCCCGGAATGCTTGCGCCCGCGGCGCTGGCCTTACCGGCGGACGCTCACTGCTTGGCGCGGTTGATGATCGCCCAGAGCGCCTGAGCCACCGGCTCCGACACGGTGCGGCGGTACTTGCGGTGAACGAGCTGGCCGTTGTGGAATACGTCCTGCTCGACGTAGAGCCGGTCGCCATCCCACCGGACGATGTTGTCGGATTCGATGGTCTCCTCGACGCCGAGATCCCCACGCAGGATCGTGTTGCCAGTCTGGGTCAGCATACGCGCGTCCTCGTTCACGCTGTTGGTTCGGCACAGGGGAGCATCGTCGCGGTGCGCGCGGCGAAGTCCCCGCATCGGGCTACCATAGGAGGGCACCGCGATACGCGCCAGCGATGCCGCCGACGCAAACGGATGACCGTCACCGTAGGGATGAGCGTCGCGCACGGGACGCAGCCAGGGCACGCAGGTGATCGTGTGCGCGCCCGTGACGCCGCATGTGCGCTTCGGCACGCCGGATCGGGCGGTTGAGTGCAATGCTTTCGGCACGCGTCAGGGCTGCACTCAGGTCTCCGCCTGAGTCGTCAACGTCGCGGCGGAGGCGCACATGCTCGCTCGCCCGTTCCGATACGTCGCCCCGGTGCTTGCAGGGCTCAGCCTGATCGCGCTGCGGCTCGCCAGCCCGTTCCTGACGCCGGCTCCGCCGCCCGGCGCCGCCGAGGACCGGCGGGTCGTCTTCCGGCACTACCTCTGACGCATCGACCCGGCGGGCGGGAGCCGGCCGCGGGTTCAGCCGCGCCGGTCGAGCACCACGCGCGGCACCGTGCAGGCGGGCAGGGCCGAGGGACCGAGGACGATGTCGCCCTGCTGCGGGTTGTTGACCGTGAAGGGGGCGGTCTCCTGCGTCCCGAAGAAGCCCCGGCCGAGCTGCGTCGCGAAGAACTCGTCGCTGCCGAACCGGACGAAGCAGCGATCGAGCACGGCCTCGTAATCGAAGGTCGCCTGGGTGACCGGGCTGCCCCCGGCCTCCGGAAGCCCGCAATACGCCGAGATCGCAATCTGGCCGGGCCGCGACAGCCGCACCGGCAGGGACCGGCCCGGCAGCAGGGTCGCGGGCGGTGAGCCGTCCTGGCGGGCGACCAGCACGTAGGTCGAGCGGTTGTAGATCCGGCGCAGGCAATCGGCGGACGCATCGGAGACGGTCACCACCAGTCCGACCAGACCGAGCGCGACGCCGGCCAATCCGCATCCAATACGCTTCGTCACCGCACATCCTCCGCCGATCGGCCGATCCATCAGCAACGCGGCCGGGCGTGACTTGAACAACGCCCGGCATCGCCGCGCAAGGCGAACGCGGCAACAGCGGCCGCGTTCGATGCGGCCGGCGCGAAATCGGCTTGGCGCGAAATCGGCTTGGGATGAAATCGGCTTGGGTTCAGCGGCGCTCGTAGAGCAGGCGCGCCCGGATCGTGCCCGGGATGGCGCGGATCTCGGTGAGCAGCGTCTCGGCGTCGGCATTGGTGGCGTCGGTCTCCAGCACCACGTAGCCGACCTCGCCGTCGGTCTGGTAGGACTGCGCGGCGATGTTCACGTGGCTGCGGGAGAACACGTCGTTCAGGCGGCCGAGCATACCCGGAAGGTTGCGCTGCACGTGGATGAACCGGGTGCCGGTCGGCCGGGCCGGAAGCTGGACCTGCGGGAAGTTCACCGCCCCCACCGTCGAGCCGATATCGGAGTAATCCACCAGCTTACGGGCGACCTCGGCGCCGATGCGCTCCTGGGCCTCCTCGGTCGATCCGCCGATATGGGGCGTGAGGATCACGTTCTCGATGCCCTGCAGCGGGCTCTCGAAGGTGTCCGCGTTGGAGCCGGGCTCCACCGGGAACACGTCGATGGCCGCGCCTTTGAGATGGCCGTCGCGCAGGGCCGCCGCGAGGGCGTCGAGGTCGACCACGGTACCGCGGGCGTTGTTGATCAGGAAGGCGCCGGGTTTCATCGCCCGGATCTCGGCCGCGCCGATCATGTTGGCGGTCGCCTCCGTCTCGGGCACGTGGAGCGAGATCACATCGCACTGGGCCAGCAGATCGTGCAGCGTCTTGGTCGGCTCGGTGTTGCCGTGGCGCAGCTTGTCGGTGTGGTCGTAGAACAGCACCCGCATGCCCATCGCCTCGGCGAGCGTGGAGAGCTGCGTGCCGATATTGCCGTAGCCGACGATGCCCAGCGTCTTGCCGCGAACCTCCAGCGAGCCCACCGCCGACTTGTCCCAGCGGCCGGCATGGGCGCCGACGGAGCGCGGCACGATCCGGCGCAGGAGCATCACGATCTCGCCGATCGTCAGCTCCGCCACCGAGCGGGTGTTGGAGAACGGCGCGTTGAACACCGGGATGCCGCGATGGCGCGCGGCCTCCAGATCGACCTGATTGGTGCCGACCGAGAAGCAGCCCACCGCCAGCAGCCGGTCCGCGACCTCGAAGGCCGCCGCGTCGAGCTGCGTGCGCGAGCGGATGCCCACCATGTGCACGCCCTGGAGGGCCTGGTGCAGCGCCTCGCGGTCCAGCGCCTTCGGCAGCCGGGTGAGGTTGGTGTAGCCGGCCGCCTGCATCAGCGCGACGGCGCTGTCGTTGATGCCTTCGAGCAGCAGGATCCGGATCTTGTCCTTGGGCAGGGAGAGCTTGTCGAGCGTCATAGGCATCGTTCGTCCGGCGGCGGTACGGTCGCGCGCCGCAGCGCCGGGGCCGATCCGCAGATCTGCATCGCGGGCAGCGTTACGGTTCTGCCCTGTGCGATGCAACATGAGGCCGGGCACGGCAGGTCTGCGCCGCGGATGTGCATCCGGAGCAGACCACCCGGACGGACGGCATCGCGTGCTGCATATTCAAGCACCGTCGATGGACGACAACAGTCGAGCGAACGGAACCACTGACAGATCGACGTGCCGAAGGACCCGGCGCCGATGGATTTTGCTGCGTGGTTCGAGGTCTATCGCGCGACGTCTATCTGGAAGGCCCCAAGGGCGGCTACCGGTACATGTACGACGCCCGGCCGACCAGCCGCGGATCGTGATGGTCCGGGGCCGCGACGCTACCGATTGAGCGCTGACACCGTTTCGGGACTGCCTACCTCGTTCGGTTCGACGCCCATACCGACGCGGTCGAGGAGACCCAGGCGGTCTTGGCGCAGGCGGCCTGACTGGAGCGGCCGCGAGCAGGAAATCCCGCTCGGTTGAAGTCGTTAAGCCGATGCTGTAAGGAGCGCGCGTCCTCCCGGATTCCGCTCGCGCGCGCTCATTTTCTGTGCGCCCGCCGCGTCGCCGGCTGGATCGCCCTCGTCATCCGTATCGACGCGTCGGCAAGCCGGATCCCGCGGGACCGGCCGCCTCTCCCTCAAGGTTTCGGGAGCGGCCGCGGCGAACCGGGGGTGCGTGCAACGCGAGCCGCCGACGCAAAGGGCCTCCGATGGGGGCCGTTCAGGAGAGAGAATGACCGCAGGTACCGCTCTGGGGCGTGGCCCGAGCCGCGATGATTTCGCCGCCCTCCTCGAGGAGAGCTTCCTCGAGCACGAGATCACCGAAGGGTCCGTCGTCAAGGGTCGCGTCGTCGCGATCGAGAAGGACGTGGCCGTCATCGACATCGGCGCCAAGACGGAAGGCCGTGTCGCACTCAAGGAATTCACCGGCCCCGGCCGGGAAGGCGAGCTGAAGGTCGGCGACGAGGTCGAGGTCTACGTCGACCGGATCGAGAACGCGCTCGGCGAAGCCGTGATCTCGCGCGACAAGGCGCGCCGCGAGGAGAGCTGGGTCAAGCTCGAGAAGTCGTTCGAGAACAACGACCGCGTCACCGGCACGATCTTCAACCAGGTCAAGGGCGGCTACACCGTCGACCTCGACGGCGCCGTGGCGTTCCTGCCGCGCTCGCAGGTCGACATCCGTCCGGTTCGCGACGTCACCCCGCTGCTCGGCACCCCGCAGCCGTTCCAGATCCTCAAGATGGATCGCCGCCGCGGCAACATCGTCGTGTCGCGCCGCACCGTGCTCGAAGAGAGCCGCGCCGAGCAGCGCTCGGAGCTGGTGGCCAACCTCGAGGAAGGTCAGGTCATCGACGGCGTCGTCAAGAACATCACCGAGTACGGCGCCTTCGTCGATCTCGGCGGCATCGACGGCCTGCTCCACGTCACCGACATGGCGTGGCGCCGCGTGAACCATCCGTCCGAGGTCGTGACCATCGGCCAGACGGTCAAGGTCAAGATCATCAAGATCAACCACGAGACGCACCGGATCTCGCTCGGTATCAAGCAGCTGCTCGCCGATCCGTGGGAGGGCATCGCCGCCCGCTACCCGGAGGGCGCCAAGCTCAAGGGCCGCGTGACCAACATCACCGATTACGGCGCCTTCGTGGAGCTGGAGCCGGGGATCGAGGGTCTGATCCACGTCTCCGAGATGAGCTGGACCAAGAAGAACGTCCATCCGGGCAAGATCGTCTCCACCTCTCAGGAGGTCGAGGTCCAGATCCTGGAAGTCGATCCGGTCAAGCGCCGCATCTCGCTGGGCCTCAAGCAGACCCTGCAGAACCCCTGGGAGGCCTTCTCCGAGAAGCACCCGGTCGGCTCCGAGGTCGAGGGCGAGGTCAAGAACAAGACCGAGTTCGGCCTGTTCATCGGCCTCGAAGGCGATGTCGACGGCATGGTCCACCTGTCGGATCTCGACTGGAACCGTCCCGGCGAGCAGGTCATCGAGGAGTTCAAGAAGGGCGACATGGTCCGCGCCCAGGTTCTCGACGTCGACGTCGAGAAGGAGCGGATCTCGCTGGGCGTGAAGCAGCTCGGCGGTGACCCCTTCGCCGAGGCCGGCGAGATCAAGAAGGGTCAGATCGTCACCTGCGAAGTCGTCGAGGTGAAGGATTCGGGCGTCGAAGTGAAGATCGTCGACACCGACATGACCACCTTCGTCCGCCGCGCCGAACTCGCCCGCGACCGCGGCGACCAGCGGCCCGAGCGTTTCGCCGCCGGCGAGAAGTTCGATGCCCGCGTCGTGCAGTTCGACCGCAAGGCCCACCGCGTCCAGGTCTCGATTAAGGCTCTGGAAGTGGCTGAGGAGAAGGAGGCGATGGCCCAGTTCGGCTCCGCCGATTCCGGTGCCTCGCTGGGCGACATCCTCGGCGCGGCCTTCAAGAAGGCCCGCACCGACGACGAGTGAGACCCGATGGTTTCGCCGCCCGGTTCAGCCGGGCGGCGGCTTCGGATCAATAAAAAAGCCTGCGCGGGACACCAGTCCCACGCAGGCTTTTTCATGCCGTCTCCGGCGGCGAAGTCATCATCCAGCTGATCGGCATGGCTCCCAGGCCGCTGGGTCGCGCGACGTGATTGCATCATGATGGAATGCAATCATTACCGTCCGGCTTCGGAGGTTGGGTCGATGCCGGCCATCACGATCCATAACGTTCCCGACGCGGAGCATCGCGCCCTGCGTGCGCGGGCCGCATTGCGCGGTCGCAGCACCGAGGCTGAAATCCGCAGCACCCCCGAACAGGCCGCTAAGCCCGAGGGCCGCCCGAAGCTCGGATCGCTGCTGGCGTCCATCGCGCGCGACGCCGGCGGGATGACCGAAGCCGAAGCGGAGCACATCGAGGCTTTGTGCCAACGGACACCGGTCGAGCCGATGCGCTTCGAATGATCGTCCTCGATACCAATGTGATCGCGGAACCCTGGAAGTCCCAGCCGGACCCCACGGTGAACGCCTGGACCGATGCGCAGATGGTCGAGACTCTCTACCCGTCCACGATCACCGTCGCTGAAGTGCGCTTCGGCCTGGCGACGATGCCGGACGGCAATCGGCGCCGGATTTATCAGGAGCGTCTGGAACGCGAGGTCCTGCCCGTCTTCTCGGGCCGGATCCTGTCCTTCGATCTGGCCGCCTCCCAGGCGTACGCGGCCCTGATGGCGCGGGCGAGGGCGGCCGGCAGAGGCATCGGCCGGGCGGACGGCTACATCGCCGCCACGGCCGCCGCGCACGAAATGACGGTCGCCGCCCGCCACATCGGTCCGTTCGAAGCGGCCGGCCCGACCGTCATCAATCCTTGGAAGGGGACGCCGTGAGGCGAAGTCGCCGACAGTTCGCGAGAGGCTTCATGCCCGCACATTTTGCTCAATCGCCCGACGGCTCGGCGTGTCGCGCCGGGCGCTCCACGATTTGATGGCCGAGCGGCAGCCAGCGAAGGCCGCCATGGCGCTGCGCCTCGGCAAGCTGTTCGGGAACGAGACCGCGTTCTGGCAGAACCGGCAGCGGGTCAACGATCTGCGGCGCCTGGAAGCTCAGGTGGCCGAGGAACTCGCCGGGATCCCGACGCTGCTGGCCACCTGACGACGGCCCGGCTTGAGGGTCTGCGGGGTGCCACCGCATTTTCTTCGCGTGGCCCATATCCAGGTCCGCGGAAAATGCTCTAGAACACCGGCCTCGGGCGGCTCCAGCCGCGCGAGGCGAAGGAAACCAAGGACTTGCCCGGTGCGGGACCTCGCCCCCGCACGCCATCTCGGGGCAGGCTAGGGGAAGTGACCGTATGGCAGCCGACGCCGAACTGCTGATCGACCGCCGGCGCCTGCGCCGCAGATTGTCCCTGTGGCGGGTACTCGGGATCGGCGGCCTGATCGTAGCGGTGGGTGCGCTGGGCTACCGGGCCCGGGCCGGGGCCGACGGCGCCTTCGCGGTGCGGCCGCAGATCGCCCGCATCTCGGTTTCGGGCTTCATCGCCGGCAGCGAGTCGACGGCCAAGCTGATGAAGCGGGTCGGCGAGTCCGACGCCGTGAAGGGCGTGATCGTCTCGATCAACTCACCGGGTGGCACCACCACGGGTTCGGAGGAGATCTTCCGCAACCTGCGCGCGCTCGCCGCCAAGAAGCCGATGGTCGCCTTCGTGGACGGCACGGCAGCCTCGGGCGCCTACATCACCGCCATCGCGGCCGATCATATCGTCGCGCGCGAGACCAGCCTGGTGGGCTCCATCGGCGTGCTGTTCCAGTATCCGGACCTCTCGGGCCTGCTCGACAAGGTTGGGGTCAAGGTCGAGTCGGTGAAGTCTTCGCCGCTCAAGGCAGAGCCGTCGGGCTTCACACCGACCACCCCGGAGGCGCGCGCCGCCCTGGCCGCGGTGGTCGGCGACACCTACGCCTGGTTCAAGAACTTGGTGGCCGAGCGCCGGGGCATGGATGCCGGCCAGCTCGCCGTGGTCTCGGACGGGCGGGTCTTCAGCGGCCGCCAAAGCGTGCCCCTGAAGCTGGTGGACGAACTGGGCGGCGAGCGGCAGGCCGTCGTCTGGCTCGAGAACGACAAGGGCGTCCCGAAGGATCTGCCGATCAAGGATTGGAAGCCCAGCAAGGAGAGTGACTTCTCCCTCTGGTCGGCCGCCGGCATCGGCGCGGACCTGCTCGGCCTCGACGGTCTCGCCGGACGGCTCCGCGTCGCCGGCGCCCAGGCCGAGACCGCCGGCGGCGGCCTCTTGGTCCTGTGGCGCCCGGAGCCCTGAGCGCCGCCGGACAAGGCCGTCCAGTCGCCCGCCCCGATCCCCCGAGAAGACCAGACGCCATGATCAAGTCGGAGCTCGTCCTCAAGATCGCCGAGCAGAACCCGCATCTCTACCAGCGCGACGTCGAGATCCTGGTCAACGCGATCCTCGACACCATCTCGGATGCGCTGGCCCGGGGCGACCGGGTGGAGCTGCGCGGCTTCGGCGCCTTCTCGGTCAAGCGTCGAGAAGCGCGGCGGGGACGCAACCCGCGCACAGGCGCAGCCGTTGCCGTGTCCGAGAAGGCGATTCCCGTGTTCAAGACCGGGAAGGAGATGCGTCAGCGTCTCAATGCCGCCGGCATCGGCGAGAGTGCGTCGGCCGCCGAGTAGGAAGAGGTCTGTGAGCACGATGATCCGTTTCCTGAAGAGCCTCGTGCTGCTGCCGATCGCGGCCTTGGTGATCCTGCTGGCGGTCGCCAACCGGGCGCCGGTGCCGCTCTCGTTCGATCCGTTCAACGCGGAGGCGCCCGTTTTCAGCGTGAACCTGCCGCTCTACGCGATCCTGTTCGGCGCCGTGGCGTTGGGCATCGTGGTCGGCGGGGTCTTCACGTGGCTCGGCCAGGGCAAGACCCGCGCGAACGTGCGCCACCACCGCCGCGAGGCGACCCGATACGAGCGTGAGGCGAACCGGCTGCGCGCCTACGCCCCAGATAGCGAGACGCAAAACGGCGCCTACACGGTCCCCAATACGGGCCGTACCGCCCTGCCGGCGCCACGCTGAGCGGAAGCGTTCAGGAGGCGGACCGCGCCGCGGCCAGGAAGGCCGCGATCTTGTCCGGATCCTTCTGCCCGGGCGCCGATTCGACGCCCGACGACACGTCAACGGCACCGAGGCCGGTTCGGGCCAGTGCATCCCGGACATTGCCGGCGTCCAGTCCCCCAGACAGCATGGTCCCGTCGGGCAGATCGGCACCCTCCAGGATCGTCCAGTCGAATCGGTGTCCGTTGCCCCCGGGGAGCGCGGCGTCCGGCGCCGGCTTGGCATCGAGCAGGATCCGGTCGGCCACGTCGGCATAGGCCGCGATCGGCGCCAGGTCGGCCCGGGTCGCGACGCCGATCGCCTTCATCACCGGCCGGCCGGCGAGCGCCCGGATCGCCGCCACCCGCTCCGGACTCTCGCGTCCGTGCAGCTGGATCAGATCCGGATCGACGGCCTCGACCGCAGCCCGAACGAGGATGTCGTCCGGATCGACGAGAAGGATCACGCGGTGGGCCCGGCCGCGGGCTTGCACCGATAAACGCGAAGCCTGCGCGAAGTCTACGTGGCGGGGACTGCGAAGAAAGTGGACGAGTCCGATCCAATCCGCGCCAGCCTTCAGCGCAACGTCGAGGGTAGCTGGCGTGCTGAGCCCGCAGATCTTGACGCGGGCCGGTGAAATCGGAGCGGACATGGGCGTTGTATAGCCGATCTAGTACAGGGTCGGCAGGGAGACGTTCGGGATCGGGAACCCACTGAACACCACCCGCCCGTTGACGAGCTTCAACGGCGGCAGAGCCTTGAGCGGCGCGGACTCGCCCTGCGCCTCGCCCGGCTCAGGCCGCCGGCCCAGGCCCAGGAGGCCGCCCACGAGCTGGCCGATCAGCGCGCCCTTCTCCGAACCGAAGCGCTGGCCCACCACACTGCCCACCAGGGCATCGACGCCGGCCGCCCGCAGGTCGAGCTGTCCGACGGGGCGGTGCGCGTCGTCGAGGGCGAGCGTGCCCTTCGCCTGGACGCGCTGGGCGCCCTTGGCCAACGAGAGCGCCGTCAGGTCGAGGGTGCCGCCGGCCTGGCGCCAGCGCTCGAGTTCCCGCGGCACCGGCCCGGTGCGAAGCACCGTCGCCTGGGTCAGCGTCGCATCGAGCGACAGGTCGGCGGGGGCCGGGTTGCCGGTGAGCGCGTCGAGCTGCGGTACGGCGGCCTGGGCGAGCCGCAGGCTCACGTCGACCGCGCCTTCGGCGTCGAAGCGGCCGGGGGTCGGCCGCGCATGCAGTTCGAGGTGCTGGCCCGATACCGCGATCGGGCCCGGATCGGCACCGGTGACCGTGACGTTCGGGCTATCCACCACCAGCGAGGCACGGGTGAAGCCGTCCGATGCTCCGTGGACGCTCCCCTGAAGCTTGCTCCAGGCAGCATCGCCGGTCAGCGCACCCTGCTCGACATGGAACGGCCCGGCGCTCTCGAACAGGACCAGGCGCGGCTGGTAGACCTGCGCGACCGCGGTCGAGGGACCGAGGCGGAACCGGCCGTCCGACCGCTCCAGCGTGACCGCGTTGCAGCGCAGCTCGATCCGGAACGGGTAACCGGTGAGGGATCGGTCGGCGCAGGTCCAGGTGCGCCCTGCCGCCGCCTCGCGGGTCATCCAGCCGTCGATCTCCGTCGCCGCGCGTCCCCGCAGCCAGAACCAGCCAACCGACCACGCGACGACGATCAGGGCGAGCAGGACGTAGGGCAGGAACAATCCGAGCCGGAACCGTCGTGCGGTTCGTGTCAGGGAAGCCTGCGCCGCACCGTCCGGCCGCGTCCGATCCTGCGTCATGCGTCCTGTTTCCCGTCTCCGCCCCGCTCAGAGGGCTTGCAGGCTCCGCCTTGAAGCCATGCACGGGGCAAAACTGGGGCAGCGCCGGCATCGATCGACCAGTCGACCACCGATCCGCCGCGGGGAACGCCGCTTCCGGGGCAGATCCCGCTTCAGACTTGGGCCGGCTCGATCGTGTCGAACCGCAGGTCGCTGACGATCGCCGCCCGCTCGGCTTCACCCTCGGCGAGGCGATGCACGTGCAGCTCGGTGGCGCCGCTTCTCCGAACCCGGTCGAGCCAGGTCCTCCGGAGGTGGTCGCGCGGGCTCTCGTTGGAGGTCGCCACCGAGACCATCTCGGCGATGCCAGTATCGTCGCGACGCACCGCGATCACGACCGCCTCCGCCATCTCGTCGAGGTCGAAGGCACCGGCCGAATGGATCCCGACCACGTAGCGACGGCCGGAATGCCCGCGCCATGCCGAGAGCGGAAGGGCCGGCGTGCCGCGCAGGCCTGCGGTCGTCTTGAGGCGCTCTTCACGCACATCCTGTCTCCGCGTGCGATCGTCCTTCAGGTCGCGTAGCGCGGCCGACCAGGACAGGGCTCTTCTGTTCGCCATTTGTTCCAACCTACCGCACGATATCCACAGGCGTCAAGCACAACGTTCCTGAGGAGGAATGTGGTATCGGGCGACGTTATCCACAAGCGACGCAGATCGACCGAAGCACCGGCTCAAAGCTGATTGAGCGGGTCCATCGAGGCCGGGCTCGTCAGCGTCTCTGGGCCGCCGCCGCGGTGTGCCCGGCAGCCGCAGAGGCGGGCTGCTCCGCCCCCATGGTCGATCCCGCGGCGTCTGGCTCCAGGAGGGCGTTCGAGGCGGCCTCCAGCCGCTCTTGGGCGAGGGCCTGGAACTCCGGGCGACCCATGCCCGGCGGGATGGGTTCGAGGAAGTGGATCACGGCGGTTCCGGGCCGGCGGATGAGGCTGTTGCGAGACCAGAACCGGCCCGTGTTCAACGCCACGGGCACGCACGGCACCTTCAGGGTCGTGTAGAGGTGCGACAGGCCCTGCTTGTAGGCGGGGGGCGCTCCGACGGCACGGCGGGTGCCTTCGGGGAAGATGATGAGCTGGCGGCCCTCCTGGATCGCCGTGGCGGCAGCCGCATTCATGAGGCTCATCGCCCGGGCGCCCTTGGAGCGGTCGATCGCCACCATGCCACTGCGGGACAGGTACCAGCCGATCAGCGGGATCAGCAGCAGCTCACGCTTCAGGATGTAGGCGAATTCCGGGAACACGGTGCAGAGCGCCAGGGTCTCCAGGGCCGACTGGTGCTTGGCCGCGATTAAAAGCGGCCCCTCCGGGATGTTCTCCAGCCCGCGAAACTCGACCTTCATGCCGGCGACCACGCGCAGCAGCCACAGCGTCAGCCGGCCCCAAAGGCGGGCCAGCCGTAACACAGCGCGGCGGGAAACCAGCGTGGGCAGGCCGCCGAACGCCAGAAGCGTCGTCATGGCGTAGAAGCAGACGTTGAAGGCGAGGGAGCGCAGGGCGAGCATCGGAATCCGCTTCGTGGCGGTCCTCCTCTAGCGCGCTGAGGCGTCAGCGGCCAAGCGCGCCCGGTTAGGCAACCTGCCCCGAACGATCATCCGCCTGCGGCCAGTGCGGGGCGCCGGGAGAACCCTGCGCCGCGTCCTGCAACCAGCCAGTAGACGAGGCCCGCGCTCGCGCCGACGACGAACAGGATCAGCGTCAGGCGCGCTTCTGCGGCGAGAAGCCCCGGATCCGAGCTGGCCGCCGGACGCACGCCGCCGCGGGCGAGCCAGGGGAGGGCGGCGGTCAGCAGTCCGGTTCCGGCGCCGTACCAGAGCAGGCTGCGGCGCCCGAACGCCTCGCCTGCAAACCCGACCACGGCCGGCGGCACGAACAGCACGACGAACAGCGCCTGAGCGAGACCGGCGACCAGGAGAACCAGCGCCTCCGGCGGCAGGCCCGCCGAAAGGTCCGACAGGGCCATGTCGACGCCCGCGAGCGCACCGCCGGTGAGCCAGGCATTCGCGGTCGGATCGATCAGCAGCGCCAGTACGAGGATCCCCGCGCCGGCCGGTACGGCCAGGAGAAGGGCGAAGGCTCCGAGAATCAGGCGGCCGAGGAGGTGCATGGCAAGCTCATACACCGAAGCGTAGGGCCCTCGTAAAAGAAGCCGCGCCCGACCGGTCAGGGTCGGGCGCGGCTGTGGGATGCGCGGCTCTCTCGATCCGACGGCCGGCGGGACGCCTCAGCCGTGGGCGGGGGCAGCCCCGCCGTGGTCACCGTGCGAGGACTTGCCCCGCAGGCGGCCGAGCCAGAGCGAGAAGTGGCGGATCACGACGTAGAAGACCGGGGTGAGGAACAAGCCGAAGAAGGTCGCACCGATCATCCCGAAGAACACCGCGGTGCCCAGGGCCTGGCGCATCTCGGCGCCGGGGCCGGTGGCGATCACCAGCGGCAGGGTGCCGAGGATGAACGCGAAGGCGGTCATCAGGATCGGGCGCAGGCGAAGCCGGCAGGCTTCCACCGCCGCCTCGACCGGGCCCCGGCGCTCACGCAGTTCGATGTCGTGCGCGAATTCGACGATCAGGATCGCGTTCTTGGCCGCGAGGCCGATCAGCACGATCAGGCCGATCTGGGTCAGGATGTTGTTGTCCTGTCCCCGGAACTGCACACCGGCGAGCGCCGCGAGCACGCCGGTCGGCACCACCAGCAGGATCGCCAGCGGCAGGGCCCACGATTCGTACTGCGCGGCCAACACCAGGAAGACGAGGAGCACGCCCAGGGCGAAGACGGCGCCGGCAGTCCCGCTCGCGGCCTTCTGCTGGTAGGCGATCTCGGTCCAGTCGTAGGAATAACCGTCGGGGAGCGCCTTCTTGGCGATTTCCTCCATGGCGGTCAGCGCCTGACCGGTCGAAACGCCGGGCTTGGCCACGCCCTGGATCGGGACCGAGTAGTACAGGTTGAAGCGCTGGACGATCTGCGGACCGGTCACGTCGCGCACCGAGGCGAGGGTACCCATCGGCACCAGTGCCCCCGTCGAGGAGCGCACCTTGATCTGCGAGATATCCTGGATCGACGAACGATAGGCGGCATCGCCCTGCAGGCGCACCTGGTAGATGCGGCCGAGGGTGTTGAAGTCGTTCACATAGGTGCCGCCAAGATCCGCCTGGACCGACGAGAACACGTTGGCGAGCGGTACGTTCAGCATCCGCGCGATGGTGCGGTCGATGTCGAGGAAGAGCTGCGGCGTCGCGTTGTCGAAGGTCGTGAACACCCGCTGCACGTCCGCGCTCTGGTTCGCCTGGGCGATCACCTCGCCGGCCGCGGCCATAAGCGGCCCGATCTCCGAGGATTGGCGGCTCTCGATCTGCAGCTTGAAACCGCCGCCGTTGCCGAGGCCGCGGACCGGCGGCGGAGGGATCACGATCACCCGGGCTTCCTGGATGTCGGACGTCGCCTTGAGCACCTCGCCGGTGAGCACCGCGGCGCTGCGCCCCTCGCCGGCGCGTTCCTTGGCTCCGGTGAGCGTCAGGAACATCACGCCGGCATTGGTGGTGTTGGTGAAGGTCGCCCCGTCGAAGCCCGCGATGATGACGGCGTTGGCGATGCCTTTGACCGTCCGGGCCTGCTTGGCGGCGCGCAGCATCACGTCCGTGGTGCGGTCGAGCGACGAGCCGGAGGGAAGCTGGACGACGCCGATCAGGTAGCCCTGGTCCTGGTCCGGGATGAAGCCCGTCGGCGTCGTCTGCGCCAGGTGCAGGGTGCCAGCGATCACCGCGGCGTAGACCAGCAGCATCGCCCCGAGCCCGACGATCCCGCCGGTCAAGACACGGATCGAGCGGCCGTAGGCGTTCGACGTGGCGTCGAAGGCGCGGTTGAAGCCGTTGGCAAGCCAGTTCACGAACCGGGTCAGGAAGAACTTCGGCTCCTTGCGCGCGTGATGCGGCACGAGCAGGAGCTTACACAGCGCCGGGGACAGGGTCAGCGAGTTGAACGCGGAGATCAGGGTCGAGGCCGCGATCGTGAGCGCGAACTGCTTGTAGAACTGGCCCGAGATGCCCGGGATGAACGCCGTCGGCACGAACACCGCCGCCAGCACGAGCGCGATGGCGATGACGGCGCCGCCGACCTCGTCCATGGTCTTGTGGGCGGCATCGCCGGGCGAAAGCCCTTCGGCCATGTTGCGCTCGACGTTCTCCACCACGACGATGGCGTCGTCGACTACGATACCGATGGCCAGCACCAGCCCGAACAGGGTCAGGTTGTTGAGCGAGAAGCCGAAAGCCGCCATCGCCGCGAAGGTACCGATGAGGGACACGGGGATCGCGATCACCGGGATCAGCGCCGTGCGCCAGCTCTGCAGGAACACCAGCACCACGATGACCACGAGGCCGACCGCCTCGAACAGGGTCTTGTAGACCTCCTGGATCGATTCCTCGATGAACTCGGTGGGGTTGTAGGCGATGCGGTACTCGACGTCCGGCGGGAAGTTCTTCTTGACGACCTCCATCACCTGCTTGACCGAGCTTGCGGCCTCCAGGGCGTTGGTGCCGGGCCGCTGGAACGCGCCGATGCCGACCGCGGGCGTGTCGTTGAGGTACGAGTTGGTGGTGTAATCCTTCTGGCCCATCTCCACGCGGGCGATGTCCTTGACCCGGACGAGGCGCCCGTCCTGGGCCTTGATGATCACTTCGGCGAATTGTTCAGGCGTCTTGAAGCGCGCCTGAGACTGGACCACGAGCTGGAACGCCTCGCCCTTGGCGGCGGGCGGGCCGTTGAGCTGGCCGGCCGCCACCTGCACGTTCTGCTCCTGCAGGGCCGTGGTGACGTCGGTGACCGAGAGGCCGTAGGCGGCGAGCTTGTTCGGATCGACCCAGATGCGCTCGGCGTACTCGTTACCGCCGAACACCGTGATGTCGCCGACGCCGTCGAGGCGCAGCAGCTCGTCGCGGATGTTCAGGTAGATGTAGTTCGCCAGGTAGTTCTGGTCGTAGGTCTTGTTCGGCGAGAGCAGGTGCACGACCAGCATCAGGTCGGGCGAGGCCTTGCGCACC
The DNA here is from genome assembly GCF_008039945.1 of Methylobacterium sp. WL64. Classification (NCBI taxonomy): domain Bacteria; kingdom Pseudomonadati; phylum Pseudomonadota; class Alphaproteobacteria; order Hyphomicrobiales; family Methylobacteriaceae; genus Methylobacterium; species Methylobacterium sp. WL64. The sequence goes on along the minus strand of NZ_VRVA01000002.1, from coordinate 36,916 downwards.
GTAACGCCGAGGTTGCGCACGTCCGGCGGCAGGCGCGGCTGCGCCACCGAAAGCCGGTTCTGCACCAGCACGTTGGCGATATCGAGGTTGGTGCCGACCTTAAAGGTCACGGTCAGCAGCATGTTGCCGTCGTTGGTCGACAACGACGTCATGTACAGCATGTTGTCGACGCCGTTGACCTCCTGCTCGATCGGCGTCGCGATCGTAGCGGCCACGGTCTCGGCGTTGGCGCCCGGATAGGAGGCGCGCACGGTCACGGTCGGCGGCACGATCTCGGGATATTGCGAGACCGGCAGGCTCTCGTAGGCCACGAAGCCGAGGATCAGGAAGATGATCGACGTGACGGACGCGAAGATCGGCCTGTCGACGAAGAAGTGGGCGAAACGCATCGGTCAAACCTCTGAGGCCCGCCGGTCACCCGGTCGGGGCCCTGCGTCGTCGGTGCGGCGCACGCGGCGCGGCGCGCACGAATGCAGTCGTGTCGAGCCGGTCAGGCTCACGTCTTGCTCGGGGGCAACTCGACCGTCTCCGGGGTGACTTTGGCCCCCGGACGGATGCGGGCGACTCCGTTGACCACCACGGTCTCGTCGCCCTTCAGGCCGCTGCGGATCACCCGGTAACCATCGACCTTGGGGCCCAGCACCACGTCCTTCTGCTGGACCACGTTCTCCGGCCCGATCACGTAGACGATGCGCTTGTCCTGGTTGGCCGCGACCGCCTCGTCGGGGATCATCACGCCCTGGAACGGTTTGGTCGCCGGCATCGCGACGATGCCGAACAGGCCGGGCTTGATGAACTGGTCGGCGTTGGGGACGGTGGCGCGCAGCAGGATCGTGCCGGTGGCGTTGTCGACGCGGTTGTCGACGAAGTCGAGGGTGCCCTTGCGGGTCGGCTTCGCCTCGCCCGACAGCGCGATCATGATCGGCACGCCCTTACCCTGCTGGGTCTGGCCCATGCCGATGCCGAGGCTGTTCTGGTACTTGAGGAACGACTTCTCATCGACCGTGAAGCTGAACCAGATCGGGTCGAGGGACACGATCGTCGTCAGCATGGTCTGGTCGGCGCTGACGATGTTGCCCTCGGTGACCAGCCGGCGGCTGATCCGGCCGTTGACCGGGGCCTTCACCTCGCTGAAGTCGTAGTTGAGCTGCGCGTTGTTCAGTGCCGCCTGGGCGCTGTCGACGTCGGCCTGGGCGGTCAGCGACGCCTGCCGGCGCTGATCGGTGACCTGCTCGGAGATGTTGCCGCTCCGCGACAGGGTCTGGGCGCGCTCGAGATCGGTCTGCGAGAACGTCTGGCGCGCCTTGGCGGACGCCAGGGCGGCCTGGGCCTGCTCGAGGGCCGCCTTGTAGGGGCGCCGGTCGATCACGAACAGCAGATCACCCTTCTTCACGGTCTGGCCGTCCATGAAGTTGATCTTCTCCAGGTAGCCGGTCACCCGGGCCCGGACCTCGACGTAATCGATCGCATCGAAGCGGCCGGTATACTGATCCTGCTCGACGATCTCGCGCACCACCGGCTTGGCCACGGTGACCTTCGGCGGCGGACCGCCGGGTGCCTGGGCGTACGCGATCGGGGCGAGCGGCCCCGCGAACAGGAAGCCGGCCGCGAGACCGGAGAGCACGGGGAAGAGGCTGGAAAGCCGGCTGCGCATCGGGTCCTGCTGTCCGTTGGCCGACCCGTCGGTCGAACCGAGCTTGACGACGTGTCCTTGTCAGACGCGCCGTAACCTACGCGCCCGACTGCTTATTGTGCGAGAGCGCACATCACGGCCCGGGACGGCCGGATTGTTTCGGCGAGCTACTCGATTGCTTCGCCTGCGGCGTACCAATCCTTGAAGCCGCCCTTGTAGTGCTCGGAGATGTCGACGCCCGCCTGCTGGGCAGCCATCAGCGCGTGGACCGAACGAACGCCGGACCCGCACGAGAGGACCGGCCGCCGGCCGTCCGCCGCGATGAGGGCGGCCACGGCCTGGGGATCGAACGTGGACAGCGGATGCAGGACGGCGCCGGGGATGTGCCCGGCCTCGTATTCGTGGTCTTCGCGCACGTCGATGACCAGCATCGTGCCGTCGCTCAACCCGCGTTTGACCGTTTCACGATCGAGGTCGACCACCTGCATCGGCGGATCTCCGTTCCGTCCGCCCTAGGGCCAGCCCTATGGACTGACGCTTTCCCTTATTCGTCAGGGCGGGGCCGCGCAACTCGCGGTGACCGGCTCGCTCCCGTCAGATCGCCGCGAGCGTCGGGCCGACCGCCGCGAAATGCGCGTCCCAGGTCGGCGGCACGTAGCCGTCGAGGCGCCCGGCGAGTTCCGCGCGCAGGGGGGCGTCGGGTCGGGCGAGGTTCTCGATGGCGTCGGCCCAGCCCGGCCCGTCGAGGGGATCGCGGAACAGCGCGAAGCCGTCGGCAATCTCCCTGTGCACGGGGATATCGGAGGCCACCACCGGGAGACCGGAGGCCGCCGCCTCGACGATCGGGATGCCGTAGCCTTCGGTGAACGAGGGCATCAGCAGCGCGGTGCAGCTGCGGGACAGTGCTGCCAAGCCGTGTGTGGAAAGGCCCGTGACTTCGACCGTGTGGGCGCGCACGCCGGGGCAGCGATCCAGCATGTCGATCGCGCTCTCGGCCTCCCAGCCCCGGCGCCCGACGACGACGAGGCGGGGCGTTGCGGCGCCGTGCAGCTCGGCGAGCCGCCGCCAGATCTGGAACAGCAGCAGGTGGTGCTTGCGGGATTCGATCGTCCCGCAGACCAGGAAGGTCGGCCGGTCGGGCTGGAGGCGCGGCCCCGCGCGCCCGAAGGCGGGCTCGACGCCGAGATGCCCCACCGCCACGGGTGGGCGTCCGAAGCCTTCGGTGGTGAGATGGTCGAGGGTGCGGGCGCCGGTATCGGCGGAGTTGACCAGGATCGCGGCGGCGTGCCGGCCGATCGTGCGCATCCGGAGCCGGTGCCGGTCGGCCTCGCCGGCACGCCCGTATTCCGGATGGGTGATCGGGATGAGGTCGTGGACGAAGAACGCCGCGCGCACGTCGCGCCGGTCGTAGAGCCAATCGAATCGGCGCGGGTTATCGAGGCGCAGGTGCGATGTGTGCAGGTAAAGCGCGTCGCGGGGCAGGGCGGCGAGCGACCGGCCGCGCGCGGCGATGTCGGCCGCAGTCCGGGCCTGGATCCGACGGCGCTGCACACCCTCGACCGGGGTGGCCTGCGCAGGTGGGGCGGAGGCCAGCGGGGCGCCGAGCCGCGCTGCGAGACCGCGATAGACCGGATCCGAGAGCGCGTCCCGGTCTTCGACCCAGCCCGCCGCCACCGCGTCGACGATGGCGAGGGCACGCTCCCGGTCGAGCACCCGCGGTCCGTAGGCCGTGGAGACCATGCCGACGGCCGGTCCGGGCCGCCCCAGATAGAAGCGCGCGTAGGCGAGGTCGACCCGGTCGATCCCCGACGGGCTGGCATGGCGCAGGCGTGTGACGAGGCGCGTGAGATCGAAGGCGATCGGTCGGTCCGTCATGGTCCTCGAGGGCGTGGCGCGAGCGTTCGGCGTGGTGAGACGCGGAGCGGAGGCTCCCCGTAACCGCCCCGGCCGGGGAGGGCCAGGGTCGACGATCCGGCACGGAGGGCTTGCGCGGGCGGAGCGCGACGGCTAAGAGCGCCGTGCCCATGTGGCGTCGGAGTGTAGCGCAGCCCGGTAGCGCACCTGTCTGGGGGACAGGGGGTCGTCGGTTCAAGTCCGGCCACTCCGACCATATCTGTTCCGCCCATCGCGAACACGAGCACGCGGGGCGACATCTTCTAGCATCGGGATCGTCGGCAGTTTCGTTCGCGCGCGTGCGGGGCGAGTTAGTCCGGCGGGGCGTAGGCCGAGCCGTCCGCGGCCCTGACCGGCTCTTCCACGTAGCGACCCTGCTTCGGAACGGCGACAGCGTCGAACGTGTCGGCCAGGGCGTGGAGCGCCCGCCGCATCTCGGGTCCCTCCAGGGGACGGCCGTGACCTGTGATGACGCGCTCCGGTTCGAGAGCGGCGAGGGTCCGGACCGAGTCGCGCGCAGCTGTCCAATCGAGGGTCAGGTACATGGGCGGCCCATGCAGTTCCGGCTCCTGTGTCGTCACCGCATAGGCCGATTCCTGCGCCGTGGTGACGAAGGCATCGCCGGCGATGAGGGTGCGGTCGGCCTCGCGCCAGAACGAGACGTGACCCGGCGCGTGCCCGGGCGTGTGGATCCAGCGCCAGCCAGCCATCGGCGGAACGGACCCGTCGGCCGGCAGATCCTGCAACCGATCGGACACGTCGACCGGCCGCGTCGGGTACAGAGGCGACAGGCGCCCCAGCAATCCCCCGCCGACGCTCGGATCGGGGGTCGGGTAGGAGGCGCTGCCGTCCAGATACGGACGCTCCAGCGCATGCGCGAAGACCGGGACGTCCCACTCCGCGGCGAGATCCTCCAGCACGCCGACATGGTCGAAATGGCCGTGTGTCAGCACGATCGCGGCCGGCCGCGCGCCCGCGCCGAACCGTGCTTCCGCGGCGGCCTTGATCGCGCCCTTCGCGCCCAGCACGCCCGCATCCACCAGCACCCACCCGCGATCGCCCGCCCCGGGCGCGCCGACGAACACGGTGTTGACCAGCACGAGCCGCCGATACGCGACGTCGGCCGTGATGGCGTGCGTGGAATCGTCCCGCTCTGCGTCACGGGCCGGATCATCGGCGCGGGCCTTCGGATCGACCGGGATCTGCTGGGCCATGTCGGGCGGCTCTCCTGCCAGGTGCCCGAGCAGGCCGGCATCGAGGGACCCGCTCAAGTCATTGCGACCGTGAGGATTTCAACGCCGCGGCCCTCTGCGGTCCGGGCGTGAGGCGCGTTGGCCGCCCCTGTACCGCAAACCGGGCTTCCCGAGGCGGGTTCCCGCTCGGCGATGACGTCCGCCTCGCCGCAGAGGCTTCGCGCGCGGCGTGGCAGACCCCATATTGCAACGACCGACGCACCCGTCGCAGGTTCGAGCATGGCACCGAGTCCCGTCGCCCTCATCGCCTCCGCCGCCATCGTCACCCTGGTCGCCACCGGGACGGGGGCGATCGTCCTGCAGCAGGGGTCGCGGTTCAGCCATCCGCGCCGGGTCGGCGGGTCCTTCGCGATGGCGGATCTCGACGGGCGCCCGGTGAGCCAGGCTGACCTGCTTGGCAAGCCGTCGGCCCTGTTCTTCGGCTTCACCCATTGTCCGGAGGTCTGCCCGACGACGCTGTCCACCCTGTCCGGCGCACTCGGCCGCATGGGGCGTGACGCAGACCGGCTGAACGTGGTCTTCGTCACCCTCGACCCGGAGCGGGACACCCCCGACAGCCTGCGGGACTATCTGACCGCGTTCGATCCGAGGATTCGCGGCTTCGTCGGGACGCCCGATCAGGTCGCCCGCATGGCCGATGCCTACCACGTCGCCTACAAGCGCGTGCCGGTCCCGGGCGGCGACTACACGATGGAGCATTCCGCCACGGTCGGCCTGTTCGACAAGACCGGCCGCATGGTCGGGGAGATCGGCTACGGGGAGGATGAGGACCGCACGCTGTCCAAGCTGATCACGCTGGCGCTGCCGGGCCAATGCGCGCCCGGCGGCGGCGCGGCGCTCTGGGAGACCAACGGTCCGACCAACGCCTGCGGCCCGCGAAGCTGAACCTCAGCCGGCTGAGCCGTCAATGGCGCGCTCATTCCAGCGTGGCTAGAGGACGCGGCGGGTCGTCGGAGGGGCGATTCCCGGAGGTTTCAGCTTGATCACGCGACGCGCCCTGACAGCCGTAGGCCTGCTGGCCCTCTCGCCGCTCGCGCGATCAGCCGAGGCCGCATCCGGCGGTCCGCGTCTGGCGCCGCCGGAGCCGATGGATTTCGAACGCCTGAAGGATCTGGCGCGCACACTGCGCGATCGTCCCTACATGCCGCCCCACGAGGCACCCCCGTCGCCGACCCTCGACGCGCTGACCTACGGGCCGCTTCAGGAGATCCGCTACCCGCCAGCGCACGCATTGTTCCCGGAGAGCCCGTACCCGGTCACCTTCTTCCACCTCGGCAACTTCTTCCGTCACCCGGTGAAGATCTTCGCCCTGGAAGGCGGCCAGGCCCGGGAGGTACTGTATTCGCGCGATCTCTTCGCCTACCCCCCCGGCAATCCCGGCCAGGATCTGCCGGACGGCTCGGGCTTTGCCGGCGTACGCTTCCAGAAGGTCCCGGCCGGCCGGCTCGGTGACGACGGCGACTGGCTGGCATTCCTCGGCGCCTCCTATTTTCGCGCCGCCGGCGACGGGGCACAGTACGGCGCCTCGGCTCGGGGCATCGCCATCGATACGGCGGCGGGGCCGGGGAAACCGGAAGAATTCCCAGTCTTCACCCGCTTCTACGTCTCCCCCGCCGCGGACGGGGCGGTCTCGGTGCTGGCGCTCCTCGAAGGCCAGAGCCTGACCGGCGCCTACCGGTTCACCGCGCGGAAGGAGCCGCACGTGGTGATCGACGTCGCCTGCACATTGTATATCCGCAAGGCCGTCGAGCGGTTCGGCGTCGCGCCCCTGACCTCGATGCTGTGGTATTCGGAGGGGATGAGCCGGTTCCTCGCCAGCGACTGGCGGCCCGAGGTGCACGATTCCGATGGCCTGCTGATGCAGACCGGCACCGGCGAGCTGATCTGGCGCCCGCTCAACAACCCGCCGCGCCTCAGCGTCAGCGCCTTCGCGGACACGTCGCCGAAGGGGTTCGGCCTGCTCCAGCGCGACCGGGCGTTCGACAACTACATCGACGACGGCTTCGAGGAGAACCGCCCCCACATCTGGGTGGAGACCCAGGGCGATTGGGGACAGGGCAGCGTGCAGCTGGTCGAGATCCCGACGCACCAGGAGACCGACGACAACATCGGCGCCATGTGGGTCCCGGCCGACCCGCCCGCCGCGGGTGCCGAGCGCAGCTTTGCCTATCGCCTGCACTGGCCGGTGGCCGAGCCGGTCGCCACCGATCTCGCCCGCTGCGTCGCGACCCGGGCGACCAAGGCGTCCTGGCTGTCCGACGCGGACCGGCGGCCTGGCCGGGCAAACCTCGTGCGCCAATTCGTGCTGGCGTTCGAGGGCGCGGCCTTGGCCGGCCGCGACCCGGAGAAGGCGCAGGTGGCACTCACGCTGTCCCGCGGCACCGCGGAGGAGGTCGGGGCGACCTGGGCGCCCTACGGCAAACCGAGTCCCTGGCGCGTCTTCCTGAAGGTCTACGCCGAAGGGCAGCAGCCGATCGAGATGCGGCTGCAACTCAAGGATGGAGACCGCCTTCTCTCGGAGACCTGGGCCTACCAGTATTATCCCGAGGCGCCCGGGACGGTGCTGTAGGCGGCGACCGGGCGCATTGCCGACGCCGGCCCGCTGCCCTTAGAAGGTCGAGCCCCGGCCGCAGGTGCCGGTTGTCCCACCGCCGCATCGGAGGCCGTCATGAACGGCGAACGACCGCCCGGCACCGATCTGCCCGACGCCCTGACCCGGCTGTTGAGAGCGCCCAAGAGCGCGATCTGGCCGACGCCCGAGGATCGGGATCGCCTGCGCCTCGGTCGTCAGCGCCCCCGGCAGCCGAGCCGCGCCGTGATGGGCGTCTGGATCTGGGCGATCCTGTACAACGTGATCGGCTTCGCGATCCTCGCGACCCTGTGGCGGACGATGCACTGACGATGAACGCACCCCTATGGACCCGGCCCGGATCACGCCGCGCCATCCTGGCCGCCCTGCTCGTCGCGAGTCTGGCCGCCGCCCCGGCCCGGGGGCAGACGCGCGAGAGCGCCCTGAACGCCGACGATGGCACCGGGGCCGTAAAGGTCTGCGCGCCTGTGGCGATGCCGCGTTGGCGCTCGATGATTCCGGCCCCGAAAACCTGGACCTTCCTGGACTGCATGGGCTTCTCGGGCGAGATGGGCGCCAGCCACTTCCAGCTCGGCTGCCTGTTCGCCAACGTCACGCCGCACGCGCAGAAATACGCCTGGGGGCCGCTGGTGGCGATCGAGAAGGCGGCCTTGGCCAAGCCGCAGCCGCCCATGCCCAATTGCGGATGGTGACAGGCCGGTTCGGCTCGGGTCGGCCGATTCCGTACGAACTTGCACGGGCAACCCGCATACCAACGCCGATCGACCGTCGACTTTGCGCGGATGAGATCGGCGCAATCCGTTGCATTTGATCGATCCGCGAAACCCTTGTCTCTCGAGTCCGTGCGAGGATCGGTGGGAGGAGAGCCCACGAGGATCGACGCGCTTCAGACCGCAACCACCGGGATGACCCGGGCCACCGACCGGCTTGGGACTGCGGCGCAGCGCATCGCGGAGATCGGCGTACCGGTCGGCGATGCGGCGCTGCCGCCCGCCGCGCAGGTCGATCTGTCGAGCACCGTCGCGGATCTGATCGGGTCGCGGACATCCTTCGCCCTGAACGCCGCGGTGGCGCGCACCGCCGACCGCATGAGCGGCCAGCTTCTCGACATCACCGCCTGAGGCCCGCGCGACGACGCGCTCACTCGGCCGGGGCCGACCGGCGCGGGCCGATCGTGGGGGCCGCCAGGAGCGCCAGGATCGCGGCTGCGGCGAACAGCAGCCCGACGCCGATCGCGCGGTACGCGACCACACCCAGGAGGCCACCGCCGAGGAACGCGCCGACCGTCATCAGGTGAAGCCGCAGCTTGTTGGGGTCGTGGCGTTTCGCCAGGGGATCGCCGGCTTTGCGATCGAGCCAGCGCGCGAGTTCGATCCCGATATCGGTGATCATCCCGGTGACGTGCGTGGTCCGCACCCGGGCATCCGTGATCTTCGTCGCCACGGCGTTCTGCAGGCCCAGGACGAAGCTCAGGCCGAACACCAGAGCCTCGCCCCGCGCCGGCTCGGCCATGGGGAGTGCGACCAGACCGATCGCAGCAAGCAGGAGGGCCTCGGCCCGGATGCCGTAGGCGTAAGCCCCGGAGGGGGCGTGGCGCCGGCGCCGGCGGATCAGCAGAGTCGAGGTCGCGGCGCCCAGCACGAACAGGATGACGAGGAGCAGCGCCTGGGCGGCGAGGATCAGGTCGCCGGTCCCGGCTCGGTCCGAGATCGCCGACACGTTGCCGGTCATGTTCGAGGCGTAGAACCCAAAGGCGTAGAAGCCCGCCGTGTTCAGGGCGCCGGCCACCGCCGCCAGGGACCAGGACAGGGTCAGGTCGGCATCGCGGGTGCGCGTCTCGCCTTCATGGACAAGCATGGAATCGCCGATGCCGTTGGGTCAGTCCGGATTGAGTCGGTACTCGTACCCGACCCGCCCCCGATCGGGTACGCGACCACGGCGCAGCGGTGCCCTGCATCGGTTCCGTGGACCAGGCGTAGCCATCGACGGACGGGCGCGCGGGACGAGACCGTTCCGGTGCCACGGCACCCGGGCCGATCCGGACATCACCGTTCGGGTCGCCCGCCGGGATCGTCGCGCCGTCCCGTCCTCACCAGCCGCGATCGTCGCCACCGAGGTGGCGACCGTAGCCGCCTTCGTCGTCGTAATCCGCATCGTCGCGCCAGCGGCGGTGACCGTAGCCCACCGGGACTCGCTCGTAGGTGACCACGCGTCGCGTCGCGTAGACCGGCTCGACGGCGTCGTAGGCGCGGTAGGCCGGCCGCGGCCGGACGACCACGGGGATCGGGGCGTAGCCGTCGTCCTGGATGCCGTACGCGTGGCCGTAGCCCGGCGCGGCCTGGGCGGCAGCACCGATCAGGGCACCGGCCGCCAAGCCACCGATGATGCCGGCCACCACGGCGCCACCGCCGCGTGCCTCGGCGGTCGTGGATGCGAGGGTCCCCGCGCCGATCAGCGCGGCGGCCGAAAGCACAGCGATCCGTTTCATGGCCTGACTCCGAATGAAGCGCGGGATCACCAGGGCGATCCCGATCACAGGAGACAGGATGCCTGGGCGTCGCTGCATCGGCTCTGAAGTCCGCCTGCAGCCACCGTTCAGCTTTCAGTCCCGACGGCGACCATCGGCGCCTCTCGGACGTAGCCCCGGGAAATCAGGCGGCTGCGCTCGCGCGTGCGCCGCTCGGCCTCCATCAGGTCGGACAGGGCGTCGGCGATGGCGCAGCGGAGCGCGATGCCGGCATCGCCGCCGGTGAAGCTGAGATAGGCGCGGCTGATCGCGTCGACCGGACAGGCATGATCCGCCTGTGCAGCAAGGGCCTGGGTCAGCATCGGGGTCTCCTTCGTCACACGCCGGAACGAAGGGAGAACAATTCAGAAGGGTTAACGCTTCGTCAACGCATGGCCGCCAACGCGCGAGGGCGTCGGCAAACCCTGTGGATAACGGGGATCCGGATGCCGGAGCGCTGTCGAGAACCCTGTTTACTCCGGAAGCCTCGGGAGGCGCTGACCGTCCTGGGGAATCGGATAGCGCGCCGTGTTCAGCTCCATGGCGAGCAAGGTGTAGTAGCCCGAGATGGCGGCCAGATCGACGATACCGGCCTTCCCGAACCGGGCCTCCGCCCGGGCGTAGGTGGTATCCGAGACGCGCCGCGTATCCTGCAGTTCGGTCGTAAAGTCGTACACGATCGTCTCGTCCTCGCTCATCCGGGCCGGCCGGCGCCCATCGCGGATCGCCGCGACGATCTCGGGGGCGATGCCCGCCTTCTCGGCGATGGGGGCGTGGACATACCATTCGTAATCCTGGGTCCAGCGCCGGGCCGTGAGCAGGATCACCAGTTCCGAGAGCGTCGTGCCAATCTTGGGCTTGAAGCGCAGATAGTCGCCCATCGCGCGGGCGAGGGTCATCACCTCGGGCGAGTGCATCAGCGGCTGGAACGGGCCGAACGGCGGCTTGCCGCGGGCCTGCTCGAACGCCTCGGCGGCCTGCTTCTGCTCGGGCGTATAAACCTGCGGCGGGATGGTCGGCAGGCGCTCTTCGGCTGCGATCGTGAGGGTGGGGAACAGGGCCGCGAGCGCCAGGGCGCGGGCGGCGAGGCGGATGCGCATCGTTTCACTCCCAAATCGTTACGCGTACGTTCGCCTCGGCCTGCGGCGCCGGCCAGGGCAGGGGCGGCCGATCGGTGTCGATCGCGCCTCGGCGTCACGGGGGAGCGCCGGGCGGTTGCGCCCCGCGCCGGGCCGGGCCATCAGCGGAGGCGATGGCCGGTCCAACCTCCGCGCTGCCGATCGAGGCCGCACTCCCCGAACTGCGTCGCGTGCTATCCGCCCGGAATGCCGCCGTGCTGGTGGCGCCCCCCGGCGCCGGCAAGACCACGCGCGTTCCCCTCGACCTGCTCGACGCCCCCTGGCTTGAGGGACGCAAGATCATCCTCCTTGAGCCGCGCCGCCTGGCGGCCCGGGCCGCCGCCGCCCGGATGGCGCAGACCCTGGGCGAGCCGGTGGGCGAACGGGTCGGCCTGCGGGTGCGGCTCGGCTCGAAGATCTCGGCGCGGACCCGGATCGAGGTGGTGACCGAGGGCGTGTTCACCCGCATGATCCTCGACGATCCGGAGCTCGCGGGCATCGGGGCTGTGCTGTTCGACGAATTCCACGAACGGTCCCTCGACGCCGATCTGGGCTTAGCCTTCGCGTGCGATGCACAGGGCGGCTTGCGCGAGGATCTGCGGATCCTGGTCATGTCCGCGACCCTGGATGGCGCCCGCGTCGCGCGGCTGCTCGGCGACGCCCCCGTGGTCGCGTCCGAGGGCCGGGCTTTCCCGGTGGAGACCCGGTACGCCGAGCGCGACCCGAACCGGCGGATCGAGGATTCGGCGGCCGAGGTCACGCTGCGGGCGCTCCGGGCAGATCCCGGGTCGGTGCTGGTGTTCCTTCCGGGACAGGCCGAGATCCGGCGGACGCACGACATCCTGGCCGCGAAGGTCGGGCCGGAGGTCCAGCTCGCCCCGCTCTACGGCGCACTCACCCCGGCAGAGCAGGACCGCGCCGTCGCGCCGGCGCCGGCCGGTACCCGCAAGGTGGTGCTGGCCACCAGCATCGCCGAGACCTCGCTGACCATCGAGGGCGTCCGGATCGTGGTCGATTCCGGCTTGGCCCGCGTGCCGGTCTACGAGCCGGGCCTCGGCCTGACCCGGCTGGTCACGGCCCGGGCGTCGCGCGCCTCGGTCGACCAGCGCCGGGGGCGGGCCGGGCGGACCGAGCCGGGGCTGTGTTGGCGGCTGTGGTCGGAGGCCGGCACCAACGCGCTGGAGCCGTTCACCCGCCCGGAGATCCTTTCGGCGGACCTCGCCGGCCTGCTGCTCGACTGCGCCGCCTGGGGCGTGACCGATCCGGGCAGGCTCGCCTTTCTGGATCCACCGCCCGCCCCGGCGCTCACGGAGGCCCGCACCATGCTGGCCGCCCTCGGGGCGCTCGACGCCGACGGTCGCCTGACCGAGGTCGGCACGCGACTGCGCGCCCTGCCGTTGCCGCCCCGGCTCGCCCGGATGGTAACGGCGGCGGCCGGAACCGGCCACGCCCGCGCCGCCGCAGATCTCGCGGCAGTTCTGGTCGAACGTGGGCTGGGCGGCGACGGCATCGACCTCGACGAGCGGGTCGAGCGCTTCCGGCGAGACCGAGGAGCCCGGGCCGCGGATATGCGCCGCCTGGCCGAGAATTGGGCGCGGATCGCTGGCGGCGCGCAACATTACGCCCCGGAAGCCGCCGGCCTGCTGCTCGCCCTGGCCTATCCGGACCGGGTCGCCCGCGCCCGGGGACGGGAGGGCGAGTTCGTGATGGCGAGCGGCCGCGCCGGCCGACTCGATCCGGCGAGTCCACTCGCCCGGGAGACCTACCTGGTCATCGCCGACTTGGCCGGCGCCGCCGGCAACGCTCGCATCCTGGCGGCGGCTTCCATCGGTGCCGACGCGATCGAGAGGCTGTTCTCCGACCGGATCGAGGCGCGCACCGAGGTGACCTTCGATTCGCAGGCCGCCGCCCTGCGGGCCAGAGCGGTCCGGCGCCTGGGTGCGGTCAGCCTCGGAGAGCGGCCGCTGCCTGTCCCGGCCGACACCGCGTCCGCGGAGATCCTCGCCAGCGGCATCGTCGGCCTCGGGATCGATCGGCTGCCCTGGACGCCGGGACTGTCGCAATGGCGGGCCCGCGTGCAGTTCCTGCACGCCGCCGAGGGCGATACGACCTGGCCGGATCTCTCCGACGCCGCCCTCGGGGCCAGTGCCGCAGCTTGGCTGGCGCCGGCGCTCGTCGGACGCAACTCCCTCGCGGCGATCACCCCGGACGACCTCGGCGGCGCCCTCCAGGGCCTGCTGCCCTGGCAGCTCCGCGGCCGGCTCGACGGGGAGGCGCCGACCCATGTCGAGGTGCCGACCGGCTCACGCATCCCGGTCGACTACACCGAGGCCGAGCCTGTGCTGGCGGTCCGGGTGCAGGAATTGTTCGGCCTGGACCGCCATCCCACCGCGGGCGGCCGTCCCCTCGTGCTGCACCTGTTGTCGCCGGCGCATCGCCCGATTCAGATCACCCGGGATCTGCCGGGCTTCTGGCGCGGTTCCTGGGCGGCGGTGCGTGCGGAGATGCGCGGGCGCTACCTGCGCCATCCCTGGCCGGAAGACCCGTTGGCCGAGGCGCCGACCCGGCGGGCAAAGCCCCGTGGCACCTGAGTTTCGGCAGGCCCGATACCCGTCAACGACACGAGGGACGAGACGCAATGGCGACTGACCCGACACCCTTCGATCCTGCATCCGAGGGCTGGGCGCTGGTGGAGGACGAGGGTTTCATCGCCCATGTCGGCCCGCTCCATGTCCGCGCCGCGGACGGCGCCTACGCGTTCCGTGCGGAGCAGAAGCACGCCAACCTGATCGGGGTGGTCCATGGCGGCATGCTGATGAGCTTCGCCGACCGCGCGCTGGGCGAGACCGCGATGCGGGCCGCCGACGGCGCCAACTGCGTGACGATCCAGCTCGAGATGAAGTTCATCGATGTCGGCCGCCTCGGCGACTGGCTCACCGTGCACCCCGGGGTGGTGAAGCGCACCGGCTCCCTGGTCTTCATGCGCGGGGAGATACGCGAAGGCCCGCGCCTGGTGGCGACAGCAGACGGTGTTTGGAAGATCCTGCGCCGCAAGCCCGGTTGATCGAAACGCGGTCCCAGTCATACTGCCGAGATCGACAAGAGTTAGATCGACGATCGGTCGGCGTACGGGGAGGTCTATCATGCGGCAATCACAGGATGACGCTGTCAGAACTGGACTCGCGCGACCGTCCCGTCGCGCGATGCTCGTCGGTGCTGGCGCAGCCCTTGCCTCGACCACGGCGGCTCTCGGTCAGCCGGAGCCGCCGAGCACCGTGACCGACCCGCCCCGCGACTTTCGTCCCGGCGCGGCCCCGACCACCTACTTCACCGATCCCGACGTCATCACGGTCGATCCGGCCTTCGGCCCCTACGTGGTTCCCAACAGCGCCATCCGCCGCCTCTGGACCGGCGCACTTTGGGCGGAGGGGCCGGCATGGAACAGCCTCGGCCGCTTCCTGATCTGGAGCGACATCCCGAACGACCGCCAGATGCGGTGGCTCGAGGAGGACGGGCATGTCGGCGTCTTCCGCAGCCGCAGCAACAACTCGAACGGCAACACCTTCGATCGCCAGGGCCGCCAGATCTCCTGCGAGCACATCACCCGGCGGGTGGTGCGCTACGAGCTCGATGGCTCAGCCACGATCCTGGCCGACCGCTTCGACGGCAAGCCGTTCAATTCACCCAACGACGTCGAGCAGCACGCCGACGGATCGTACTGGTTCACGGATCCGCCCTATGGCGGTCTCCTGTACGAGGGGATGCCGGACGAGGCGGGCGGCCCGTCGAACCCGCAGGGCCGGATCAATCCACGGCTCGGCCAGGCGGCCGGGATCGCCGTCGGCAAGCGCGCGCTCCCCAACGCGCTCTACCGCATCGACCCGACCGGCCGGATCGACCAGATCCTGACGGACGCGCAGGTGCCGAATCCGAACGGGCTGTGCTTCTCGCCCGACCACAAGACGCTCTACCTGTCCTCCACCGGGAAAGGCCCCGGCGATACCGGAGCCGGCGGCAAGGGTGAGATCTACGCCTTCGATGTCGGAGACGGCCCCAAGCTCTCGAACCAGCGGCTGTTCTCGGATTGCGTCGTGGACGGCGTGAAGTGCGGACCGGACGGCATGCGGGCCGATGTCGACGGCAACCTCTGGGTCGCGAGCAACGCGGGCCGGGCGGTCGGCTACAACGGTGTCACGGTGTGGTCGCCGCAGGGCAAGCTGATCGGCCGCATCCGCCTGCCCGAGGTCTGCGGCAACCTCACCTTCGGCGGCCCGAAGCGGAACCGCCTGTTCATGACCGCGAGCCAATCGCTCTACGCGGTCTATGTGAACACGCAGGGGGCGGGGCCGGCCTGAACGCGGGTGAGGGCCGACGCCAACCAGATGCGGAACCGCATGAGGCTGGATGTCCCTTCTCCACCTGAGCCTGATGCGCACGCCCCGGCGTGCGTCGGGATGCGGCCGACGGATCGAAATCCCTCGGCCCTGTGGATCCTGGCGCCCGCATGAATGATGACGGCGACGAACGGCGGCAGATGGCAGGAAAGCACCCGTGGTTGCCGGGCCCCCGGGACGCTATCTGTAACCGGCATGAGTGAGGATCCCGCCCCCGACCCGACCTTGAGCCGCCTCGGCGCCGCCTTGGGCGACCTGCCCAAGCGTGGGCTGCCGCCGGTCGAGACATGGAACCCGCCCTATTGCGGGCCCATCGACATCCGCATCGCCGCGGACGGCACCTGGCACCACAACGGCTCGCCGATCCGCCGGGATAAGATGGTGAAGCTGTTCGCCTCCATCCTGCGGCGCGAGCCGGATGGGCGGACGGTGCTGGTGACCCCCGTGGAGAGCGTCGGCATCACCGTGGACGACGCCGCCTTCGTGGCCGTCGAGATGGCGGTGGACGGAGGCGGGGAGGACCGGCGGATCTCGTTCCGGACCAATGTCGACGATCTCGTGAGCGTCGACTCGGAACATGCCTTGCGCTTCGAGCAGGAGCCCGATGGGGCTCTGAAGCCCTATCTTCATGTCCGGCGCGGACTCTCGGCCCTGGTCACCCGCGCGCTCACCTACGATCTGGTGGAACTCGCCGAGGAGCGCGTGATCGACGGGCGGCCTTGGCTCGGCCTCTGGGCCGGCGGCACCTTCCACACGATCGCCCCGGCCGAGGCCGCGTGAGCGACCCGCACGCCGAATTCCTCGCCCGCGCCGCGTCCCACCTCTCCCCAGCCCCACCGGGCCCGGACGACCCGACCTCGAATCCCCGGGGGGACCACAGTCTCGACCCGGACGGCAGCGCGGTGATCCCGCCGCCGCCGCACCGGCGGGCGGCAGTCCTTGTGCCGGTGGTGTTCCGGACGGACGGCCTGAGGCTGGTCCTGACCCAGCGGGCGGCCAACCTGCGCGACCATTCCGGGCAGGTCGCGCTGCCGGGCGGCAAGATCGACCCGGCCGATCCCGGACCCGCGGACGCAGCCTTGCGGGAGGCCCACGAGGAGATCGGGCTCGCACCCGACTCGGTCCGCCTGCTCGGCTATCTCGACCCCTACCTGTCCGGCACAGGGTTCCTCGTCACGCCGGTGATCGGCGTGGTCCCGGCCGACGCCGTCTTCACGCCGAACCCCAGCGAGGTCGCGGACGTGTTCGAGGTGCCGATGCCGGTGCTGATGGACCGGGACCGCTATGTTGTGCAGGCGCGGGTCTGGCAGGGACGCACCCGCCGGTACTATGCCCTGACCTTCGAGGACCGGCTGATCTGGGGCGTCACCGCCGGGATCTTGAACAACCTCCGGGAGCGCCTCTACCCGGAAACCGGCCCCCACCCCGCGGGATAAGGCAACCGACCATCATGCTGCGCCGCCTCATCGAAGAGTTCGGCCTCTTCCTCATCCCGTTCGTGCTGTTCATGGCCTACCTGGTGCTCGTGGGCCGCAACCCGATGCGCCGGGTGCACTGGGACCCGCACCTCGTCCGTCTGGTCCTCGCCGGCCTCGCCATCGTCATCGGGACGCTGGTCTACGAGGGCTTGTTCTCGGAGCGCAGGGCCGGCGGCTACGTGCCGACCCATATGGAGAACGGCCGTCTGGTGCCGGGCGGCTTCAAGTGAGCCAGGCCGCCCTCGATTACGGCGCGCTCGCGGCCCTGCTGGGCCAGCCGGGCGTACGCCGGGCACTCGCCGCACTCGATGTTCCGCACGCCGAGACCCGCCTGGTCGGCGGCTGCGTGCGCGACGCGCTGCTGGGCAGCCCGTCCGCCGACATCGACCTCACGACCACGCTGTTGCCGGACGCCGTGATGGATGCCGCCCGGAAGGCGCAAGGCCTCAAGGCGGTGCCCACCGGGATCGAGCACGGCACGATCACCCTGGTGACAGAGGACGGGCCGGTCGAGGTCACGACCCTGCGCGAGGATGTCGAGACCGATGGCCGCCATGCGGTGGTCCGGTTCGGTGGCGATTTCGCCCGGGATGCCGAGCGGCGCGACTTCACCGTCAACGCCCTCTCCCTGGGAGCCGACGGGCGCCTGTACGATACGGTCGGCGGTCTAGCCGATCTGAAGGCCGGGCGGGTGCGCTTCATCGGCGATCCCGGGACCCGGATCCACGAGGATGCGCTCCGGATCCTGCGCTTCTTCCGCTTCCACGCCCGATTTGGCGCCGGCCCTCCTGATCAGGCGGGGCTCGCCGCTTGCGTCGCCGCCCGGGACGCCCTCGACCGGCTGTCCCGCGAGCGGGTCCGGGCCGAATTCGTGAAACTGCTGGCTGCCCGCAACGGCACCCAAATGGTCGCGGTCCTGAGCGCCACCGGGCTCCTTCAGCGGATCACCGGCGGCGTCGCAGAAGTGGGGCGCCTGGATCGGGCGTTCGCCGCAGCGCTCTCGCCGGTGATGCGCCTCGCGGCCCTCTCGGTCGGCGGGCGGCACGATGCCGACCGGCTGCGCGAACGGCTGCGCCTGTCAAAGCAGGAGCACGCGCTGCTCAGCGGCTACGCGGATGCGCTGGCAGACCTCCACGGTCGCGCCGACATCGACCCACACACGGCCCGGGCGCTCGTGGCCGAGCACGGCCTGCCGCTCCTGAAGGAAACGCTGACGATCGTGTCGGGCGAGCCCCGGCCTGTCGTGGGGAAAGAGGCGCGGCAAGCGCTGGATTCGCTGAGCGGTGCAGGCGGTGCGCCGCGCTTCCCGCTCGCGGGGGCGGATCTCGTGGCCGCGGGCCTCCCGGCAGGTCCGGCCATCGGCCGTGGATTGGCAGCGGCCCGGGAACTCTGGTTGGAGCGCGGCTGCCCGGCCGATACCGAGGCGAGGGCCGAGCTGTTGGAGCGCGCGCTGGCGAGTGCCCGCGCGTTCTCTCTCAGAGCTTGAGGAGCGCCTTGGTCTCCTGGAGCTGGACGATCTGGCCGTTCAGATCTTCGCGCTTCTGCAGATCTTCGGTGGCGTCGCGCTGCAACTCGGCCGCCTCGATATCCCGGTCCAGGGATTCGTGGGTGAGCTCCTCGATCGGCGCGGCGCGCTCGGCGAGGACGGTCACGGCGGTCGGGCCGATATCGGCGAAGCCACCGCGGACGTAGATCCGTTTGCCGCTGCCCTGGCTCTCGGTGATCACGATGACGCCGACCCGCAAGGACGTCAGGACCGGGGCATGGCCCGGCATCACAGTCATCTCGCCCTCGGTGCCGGGGAGCTGAACGGCCGTCACCTCGCCGGAATACAGCGTCCGCTCGGGGCCGACGAAATCGAAGTGGAAGGTGGCCATCTCAGGACGATCCCGGAACCGCAACGCGCTCTCCGCCCCATCGTGGGGCGCAGGTGGAAGTGGGGCGGTTCGGGCAGCACCGGCGAGCCTCGCCGCGGCCATCCCACCCCGGCCCCTCCCCGCGAGGGGGAGGGGATTGGCGGGCCTTACGCGGCCTTGAGCTTCTTGGCCTTCTCCTGAGCCTGCTCGATCGTGCCAACCATGTAGAAGGCAGCCTCCGGCAGGTCGTCGTAGTCGCCGTTCACCAGGCCCTTGAAGCCCTTGATGGTGTCTTCCAACTGCACCTGCACGCCCGGCGAGCCGGTGAACACCTCGGCCACCGAGAAGGGCTGCGAGAAGAAGCGCTCGATCTTGCGGGCGCGGGCGACAGTGAGCTTATCCTCCTCGGACAGCTCGTCCATGCCCAGGATCGCGATGATGTCCTGGAGCGCCTTGTAGCGCTGCAGGGTCTGCTGCACCCGGCGGGCGACGTCGTAGTGCTCCTCACCGAGGATGGCCGGCGACAGCATGCGCGAGGTCGAATCCAGCGGATCCACGGCCGGGTAGATGCCCTTCTCGGCGATCGAGCGCGACAGCACCGTCGTGGCGTCGAGGTGGGCGAACGAGGCGGCGGGCGCCGGGTCGGTCAGATCGTCGGCCGGCACGTAGATCGCCTGCACCGAGGTGATCGAACCCTTGTTGGTGGTGGTGATGCGCTCCTGCAGCGCGCCCATGTCCGTGGCGAGCGTCGGCTGATAACCCACGGCCGACGGGATGCGGCCGAGAAGCGCCGACACCTCGGAACCGGCCTGCGTGAAGCGGAAGATGTTGTCCACGAAGAACAGCACGTCCTGGCCTTCGTCGCGGAACTGCTCCGCGATGGTCAGGCCGGTGAGCGCGACCCGCGAGCGGGCGCCGGGCGACTCGTTCATCTGACCGTAGACCAGGGCGCACTTGGAGCCCGCGGCCGAGCCGCCATTCTCCTTCGGGTCCAGGTTCACCTTGGACTCGATCATCTCGTGGTAGAGATCGTTGCCCTCACGCGTACGCTCACCGACGCCGGCGAACACCGAGTAGCCCGAGTGCACCTTCGCGATGTTGTTGATCAGCTCCATGATCAGCACGGTCTTGCCGACGCCGGCGCCGCCGAACAGGCCGATCTTTCCGCCCTTCGCGTAGGGGGCGAGCAGGTCGACGACCTTGATGCCGGTCACCAGGATCTGCGCCTCGGTCGACTGGTCGGCGTAGGACGGGGCCGGCTGGTGGATGGCGCGGTAGGTGTCACACACCACCGGGCCAGCCTCGTCGATGGGCTCGCCGATGACGTTCATGATCCGGCCGAGGGTGTTCATGCCCACCGGAACCTTGATCGGCTCGCCGGTGTCCGTGCACTCCTGACCGCGGGTGAGGCCCTCGGACGTGTCCATGGCGACGCAGCGGACGGTGCTCTCGCCGAGCTGCTGGGCGACTTCGAGAACGAGGCGGGCGCCGTTGTTCTTGGTTTCCAGGGCGTTCAGGATCTCCGGCAGGTGGCCGTCGCTGAACTGCACGTCGACCACGGGGCCGATGACCTGGATGATCTTGCCGACCTTGTTGGAGCCGGCGCCGGGGATTGCGGTGTTCGCCATTGTAAACCTACCCTTCAAGCTGTGCGTTCAGGTCGCGGTGCCTCAGAGAGCTTCCGCGCCCGAGATGATCTCGATGAGTTCTTTGGTGATCATGGCCTGACGCGTACGGTTGTAGATCAGCGTCTGCTTCTTGATCATCTCGCCGGCGTTGCGGGTTGCCGAGTCCATGGCGCTCATGCGCGCCCCCTGCTCGGATGCCGCGTTCTCCAGGAGCGCCCGATAGACCTGCACGGTGAGGTTCTTCGGCAGGAGCGTCTCCAGGATCGCCTCCTCGGACGGCTCGAATTCCAGCGCGGCGTTGCCGATCCCAGCCTTCGCAGAGGTATCGACCGCCGGCAGTTCCGCCGGGATCAGCCGCTGCGCGGTGGGGATCTGCGAGATCACCGACCGGAATTCGGAGTAGAACAGGGTCGCGACGTCGAACTCGCCGGCTTCGAAGCGCGTCAGGATCTTGCTGGCGATCTCGGCGGCGAACTCGTAGTCCACCGGGCGGTTGCCGCGGATATCCATGCTCTCGACGATCTGGTCGCGATACAGGCGCCGCAGCTGGTCGTTGCCCTTCTTGCCGACCGTCATGATCTTGACGGTGTTGCCCTCGGCGGTGAGCTTCAGAATGTATTCCCGGACCGCCAAGCGGACGATCGAGGAGTTGAACGCGCCGCAGAGGCCGCGATCGCCGGTGCAGACGACCAGAAGGTGTGTCTGATCGGCGCCGGTCCCGGAGAGCAGCTTCGGGGCGCCCACGCCACCGACCAGGTTGCCCGCCAGGTTGCCGAGCACCTGGGCCATCTTTTCCGCGAAGGGACGGCCGGCCTCGGCGGCCATCTGCGCCCGGCGCAGCTTGGCGGCCGCGACCATCTGCATGGCCTTGGTGATCTTCTGCGTCGCCTTCACCGAGGTGATGCGGTTGCGCAGGTCCTTCAAACTCGCCATCGGGCCGCGTCCAGATCCGTTCCAGGGCCTCTCCTCCCCCATGTGGGAAGGAGCCGAAGGTGGGGGTGGTGCCGGGTCAAGCGCCCGACGGTGCGGTCAGCACCGGCGTCCAACCCCGTCCCTCCCCACCGTACGCGGGGAGGTCGCAAGGTTCGTGTCGGATCAGTTGCCGATCGACTTGGCCACGCCCTCGACCACGCTCTTCAGCTTGCCGGCGCTCTCGTCCGACAGGTCCTTCGAGGTGGCGATGGCGCCGAGCAGGTCCTGATGCTTCGTGCGCAGCGTGCTGAGCAGGCTGTCCTCGAACGCGCGGATCTTGTTGACCGGCAGCTTGTCCAGGTAGCCGTTCACGCCGGCGTAGATCACCGCAACCTGCTCTTCCATCTTCAGCGGCGAGAATTGCGGCTGCTTCAGGAGCTCGGTGAGCCGCGAGCCGCGGTTCAGGAGCTGCTGGGTCGAGGCGTCGAGATCGGAGCCGAACTGCGCGAAGGCCGCCATCTCGCGGTACTGCGCCAGCTCGCCCTTGATCTTGCCGGCGACCTTTTTCATCGCCTTGGTCTGGGCCGAGGAGCCCACCCGCGACACCGAGAGGCCGACGTTCACCGCCGGGCGGATGCCCTGGTAGAACAGGTCGGTCTCGAGGAAGATCTGGCCGTCGGTGATCGAGATCACGTTGGTCGGGATGTAGGCCGAGACGTCGTTGGCCTGGGTCTCGATGACCGGGAGCGCGGTCAGCGAGCCGTTGCCGGCGGCGTCGCCCATCTTGGCGGCGCGCTCGAGCAGGCGGCTGTGGAGGTAGAACACGTCGCCCGGATAAGCCTCACGGCCCGGCGGGCGGCGCAGCAGCAGCGACATCTGGCGGTAGGCGACGGCCTGCTTGGACAGATCGTCATACACGATCACGGCGTGCATGCCGTTGTCGCGGAAATACTCGCCCATGGCGCAGCCGGCGAACGGCGCGATGAACTGCATCGGCGCGGCGTCCGAGGCAGTGGCGGCGATGACGATCGAGTATTCCAGGGCGCCCTGGTCCTCGAGCACCTTCACGAACTGGGCGACCGTGGAGCGCTTCTGTCCGATGGCCACGTAGATGCAGAAGAGCTTGGCCTTCTCGTCGCCGCCGGCGGCGTGGCCGGGCTTCTGGTTCAGGATGGTGTCGAGGGCGATGGCGGTCTTGCCGGTCTGGCGATCGCCGATGATCAGCTCGCGCTGGCCGCGGCCGACCGGGATGAGGGCGTCGATCGCCTTCAG
Source organism: Methylobacterium sp. WL64 (assembly GCF_008039945.1). Classification (NCBI taxonomy): domain Bacteria; kingdom Pseudomonadati; phylum Pseudomonadota; class Alphaproteobacteria; order Hyphomicrobiales; family Methylobacteriaceae; genus Methylobacterium; species Methylobacterium sp. WL64. The sequence goes on along the minus strand of NZ_VRVA01000002.1, from coordinate 14,383 downwards.
GCCCGTGGCCATCGGCTCGTGCACCGACTTGCGCGGAATAATGCCCGGCGCCTTCACGTCGACGCGGCGACGCTCGGTGGACTCGATCGGACCCTTGCCGTCGATCGGGTTGCCGAGGCCGTCGACCACGCGGCCGAGCAGGCCCTTGCCGACCGGCACGTCCACGATGGCGCCGGTACGCTTGACGGTCTGGCCTTCCTTGATCTCACGGTCGGAGCCGAAGATCACGATGCCGACGTTGTCCTGCTCGAGGTTGAGCGCCATGCCGCGCACGCCCGACTCGAACTCGACCATCTCACCGGCCTGGACGTTGTCGAGGCCGTAGGCGCGGGCGATGCCGTCACCAACGGACAGGACCTGCCCAACCTCGGAGACCTCGGCCTCTTCGCCGAAGTTCTTGATCTGGTCCTTCAGGATCGCGGAGATCTCGGCGGCGCGGATGTCCATACTCGGCCTCTGTCGCTAAATCGTCAGTGCATGTTCGGATCGGATGGGGGCGCGCTTAACGCGCGGCCCGCATCGCGAGGCGGATACCGTTGAGCTTGGTCTTCAGGGACGCGTCGATCATGCGCGAGCCCATCCGGACGACGAGGCCGCCGATCAGGCTCGGATCGATGACCAGATCGACGTCCACATCGGACTTGGCGATGTCGCGCAGGGACGCCTTGATCTCTTCGATCAGCGCGTCGGACGGCCGTTCGGCCACCCGCACCTCGGCGCGCACGACGCCCCTCGAGTCCTGGACCAGAGACCGGAAGGCGCGGATCATGCCCGGCAGGGCGAAGAGGCGCCGGTTCGAGGCCGCGAGCCGGATGAAGTTGCCGGCCAGTCCGCCGATCCCGGCGCGGTCGAGCACGGCACCGATGGCGGCGACCTGCTCGTTGGGGGTGAAGGCCGGGCTGCGGACGAGGCGGCGCAGGTCCGCGCTCTCCTTCAGCAGGCCATCGAATTGATTGAGTGCTTCGGCGACTGCGTCGACCTGGCGCTCGTCACGCGCGAGCTCGAAGAGGGCGGAAGCGTACCGGCCCGCCACGCCTGCGACCAGGGGACCAGCCTCGGAACCGTTCTGCGCCACCCGTCGCTCTCTTCTCTGTTGCCCGCCCGATCCGCGCGCTCCGGCTGGGAGCACGGTGCGGATACCGTTCGGGACGTGGGATCGCGCCAGCAATGGGAACGGTCCAGGACCAGCCCTTGTGGCGCGGCGACCGCCTAGCATGCCAGCATGGCCGCACGCAACACGGACCGGCGCGGCTCTGCGCGCTACGGCGGCGGAAGTGTGACGCAGCCGGCCTCAGCAGGCCAGGCGATCACACCGCCGCGTGCTGGCGATCATCTTCGCCATGGCGTTGGCGCCGGGGTGACCGAGGATCCCGCTGTTGCCCAGGACGTACGAGGGCGTCGCGTAGAGGCCGAGGTCGGCTGCCATCCGCATCTGGCTCTTGAGCGCCAGCCGGACCTCCTCGCTGTCGGCGATCGCCTCGACGTCCGCCTGCGGGATGCCGAGCGCGGCCGCGGCCGTCAGGGCGCCGGGTCCGTCGATGCGACCGGGCTTGCTCAGCAGCGTCCGGTAGAATCCCCATGCCGCCGCAGCGCCGAGCTTGCGCTGGACGGCCAGCATCACCTTGGCGGCTTGAACGGATTGCGGCGACAGGATCGGATTGTTGACCAGGCCGACACGCAGGTCCGGATCCGATTCGTGCAGCGCCACCACATCGGCCGCGGCCTTGCGGCAGTACGGGCAGTTGAAGTCGAAGAACTCGTAGAGCGTGGTCTGGGCCTCGCGCGGCCCCGCATAGGTGACCCCGCGCAGGCCCGGGATCTGCCCGGTGATCTCACCCGGCAGGATCGAGTTCGCGACCGGCCGGCCATCATCGCCGGTCACCGCGACGCGCTGGCCGTAGGATTGCGCGGCCGCGTGCCCGAGCCCGGCGCCCAGGGACGCGCCGGCCGCGGCGGCGATGAGGTGACGACGGGACAGCGCCATGGAATCCGTGCGGGACAGAGGGGATCGTTCGGCCGGAGCGGGGCCGGAACAGGAACTTGCGCCGACAGATGATGCCGGTTCGTGAACGCCGCCCTACCGGATCCCGGCCGGGCGGTCGCCAACCGCCCAGGCCAGGGCCTGGTCCAGACGGTCGTTGCCCCAGAACAGCTCGCCGTCATCGGCCAGGAAGGTCGGGGCGCCGTAGATGCCGCGGGACCGCGCCTCCTCGACGCTGACCCGGAGCCGGGTCTTGTTGGCCTCGCCGGCGGCGGCACGCACCGTCTGGGTGCCGTCGAGACCGAGCGAATCGAGGATCTCGACCACCGCGGACGGTTCGGCGATGGAGCGCCCTTCGGCGAAGCTCGCTGTGAAGACCGCCTTCGAGAACGGCACCAGCCAATCCTGGTCGTGCCCGTAGACCGCGGCTCGCACCGCGCTGAGGCTGTTCTGCGGAAACTGGGCCGGACGGGTGAGCGGCGGCAGGCCGAGTCGGGCGGCCTCGCGCTCCACGTCGCGCCACATGTTCTTGCCCTTGGCCGGATAGAGGTTGAACGGCGACGTCGTCCAGCCCTGCGCCGCGAAGAGCGGCCCGACCAGGAACGGCCGCCAGCGCACGGTCACGCCCGCATCGGCGGCGGCCGCCTCGATCCGCATCGCCGCCAGATAGGAATACGAGGAGGCGAATTCGTACCAGAACTCCAAGGTTGGCTGGCGCGCCATAGATTTCGCTTCTCCGATGCTCTCGTGCGGCCGGGATCAGGCAATGCCCGCGCCGCGCCGTGCCTCACACGGCCGCAAGGCCGTCATGAGGCGAAACGCTGTCGATCGTCCGGCAACAGGCTACGCGCGAGGCGGCACGCCGGTTGCAGGCCGATGATGCCCGCGATAAGCCGCCGACACCCTGCACCAGTTCCGGAACCAGCATGTCCGATCCCGCGAAGAGCCCCGTGAAGAAGGTGGTGCTGGCCTATTCCGGCGGCCTCGACACCTCCATCATCCTGAAGTGGCTGCAGACCACCTACGGCTGCGAGGTCATCACCTTCACGGCCGATCTCGGCCAGGGCGAGGAACTGGAGCCCGCCCGCCGCAAGGCGGAGCTGCTCGGCATCAAGCCCGAGAACATCTACATCGAGGACCTGCGCGAGGAGTTCGTACGGGACTACGTGTTCCCGATGTTCCGGGCCAACGCGGTCTACGAGGGGGTGTACCTGCTGGGCACCTCGATCGCGCGGCCGCTGATCGCCAAGAAGCAGATCGAGATCGCCGAGAAGGTCGGGGCCGACGCGGTCTGCCACGGCGCCACCGGCAAGGGTAATGATCAGGTCCGGTTCGAGCTCGGCTACTACGCGCTGAAGCCCGACGTCACGGTGATCGCCCCCTGGCGCGAGTGGGACCTGCGCTCGCGCGAGCAGCTGATCGCCTTCGCCGAGCAGCACCAGATCCCGATCGCCAAGGACAAGCGCGGCGAGAGCCCGTTCTCGGTGGATGCCAACCTTCTGCACGCCTCCTCGGAGGGCAAGGTGCTGGAGGATCCGGCAGTCGAGGTGCCGGACTACGTCTTCTCCCGGACGATCTCCCCGGAGCAGGCGCCGGACACGCCGACCATCATCACCATCGGGTTCGAGAGGGGTGACGCGGTCTCGATCGACGGCGAGGCCCTGTCGCCCGCGAGCCTGCTGGCCAAGCTCAACCAGCTCGGCCACGACAACGGCATCGGCCGGCTCGACCTCGTGGAGAACCGCTTCGTCGGCATGAAGAGCCGCGGCATGTACGAGACGCCGGGCGGCACGATCCTGCTGCCGGCCCACCGGGCGATCGAATCGATCACGCTCGACCGTGGCGCGGCCCACCTCAAGGACCAGCTGATGCCGCAATACGCGGAGCTGATCTACAACGGCTTCTGGTTCTCGCCTGAGCGCGAGATGATCCAGGCGCTGATCGACAAGAGCCAGGAGAAGGTCACGGGCACGGTGCGGCTGAAGCTCTACAAGGGCGGCGTCCACGTAATCGGCCGCGAGAGCCCGCACTCGCTCTACGATCAGGACCTCGTGACGTTCGAGGAAGGCGCCGTGGCCTATGATCACCGCGACGCCGCGGGCTTCATCAAGCTGAACGCGCTCCGGCTGCGCACCCTGGCGCAGCGCAAGAAGCGGGACGCCTGAGCGGCCCCCGGGGGCCTCGCTCAGGCGGGCTCCCAGACCGACGCGGCATTCCTGCGGAACGGGCCGGGCCCGAGATCGGCGTAGCGCAGGAAGATCTGGAAGGCCGGCTGCATCTCGCGGTGAAGCCGGGCCAGGCTGTCGTCATCGGTGGCGCCGCCGATGTGCTGCCCCATGGCGTGCGTGTACGGTCCCGTCCCGCCATAGGGCCGCTCCAGGTCGATGCGCGGTACGCCGTGTTCCGCGTCCCAGACGTGGTTGAGCTGCGGGATCAGCGCGAGATGCGCGTCCGTCACCGCGAAGGTGATGTGCTCCGGCGTCTCGCCGGTGGCGGCATCCCGAAATACGTCGGTGATCGCCGCGCAATCCAGCTTGGCGAGCGGGTTGTGGTATTGGTAGCGGCCGGGCTTGAGCTTCGCGTTCTGCGAGAAAACCGCAATCCCATCTTCGAGCGCCCGATGCTCCTCCTCGGCGCCGTCGTCGTCCCCGGTGACGTTGGCGATGTCGCCGTCCCGGTCGTGGCTGCCGTAGGGCGCCTCCGGGTGAATCATCGGCGCGCCGGGCTCGGCGCCGTTCCAGGCGACCACCATCCGGCGAATCAGGGCGATGCGCTCGAGGGTGAGGTCGTAGACGGCGTCGTTCATGGTCGGTCGGTCCCAGATGTCGTGGTTCTGGCGCCTCTCTTACAGAGCCGATTCGGAGGCTGCTACCGCCCGGTACGGCCTTGTTCCCGCATGGCGTCCGATCACTCATAGATGGGGTTTGATTTCGCGAATCGGGGATGCCCATGGCCGGTTCGACCGTCCACACCTGCGATCACGATCCGTTGGTGTTGCTTCCTGAAGCTGTGGCCTTTCAAGTCGACGTTCGGCGTGTCGATATCCTCAAGATCGGCCGCAGCCGCGTACTGGTGCCGCAGGGCGAGTGCCGGGAAAATTTTTTCTTGAATTGGCCATGCGTAGGCGACGATTTTATTGTCGAACGCAACCAGCCGGGCGCACAGGATTGGCGGCCAATGTGGTCTCCGATCGATAGGCTTGGGGCGACCGACGCGGTCATCGCGAGCGCAGCGAAGCAAGCGAGGATAGCGCCTTGTTCGGGGAGCGCGCGCTGTCCTTGGTCGCTTCGCTGCACTCGCGATGACTGTGCGGGACGATCGGCTCAAACGCATTCAGCGGACGCTACCTGACACCGGCATGCGCCTCCTCGACCGATACCTGCCGACCTACCAGTTCAGCGAGATGCATGCCTGCCTGGTGGCTGCCGAACCTGCCGCGATCCTCGACCGCGTTGCCGCCTATCGACCGGATTCGGATCGATTCTTTCGGCTCATGATCGGCCTGCGGGAATGGCCGATGCGCGTCCTTGGCAAGCCGGATGCGGTGCGTCCGCAATTCGGCTTCGACGACTTCACGCTCCTCGGCCGGAGCGAGAGCGAGATCGTCTATGGGTTGGTCGGCCGGTTCTGGCGACCGGATTACGGGCTCGAGACGATCGCCGACGACGCCGCGTTCGTGGCCTGCGATGCGACGCACATCGCGAAACTCGCCCTTGCCTTCCAAACCCGGCGTGACCCCGACGGCCGGACCCGGCTCGTCACCGAGACCCGCGTCTTCTGCGCGAGCCGCGCCGCGCGGCTGAAGTTCATGCCGTATTGGCTGCTGATCCGCCCCGTCAGCGGTTTCTTGCGACGGCGCATGCTTGCGTCGATCAGGACCAGCACCGAAGCACGGGAGACCGTCATCGCCGGAGACAGCCCGTAAGCCCTTCGATCTGTCCCATCATGGCCTGGATCTGCGCGGCGCGGCGGCGGACCCCGGGGGAGGGGCGGCCGGCGCTGCGGGTGATCGGGTTCGGCAGCACGGCGGCCAGAAGGGCGGCTTCTCCCCGGCTCAGCCGGCTCGCGTCCTTGCCGAACCAGTGGCGGCTCGCCGCCTGCGCGCCGTAGATGCCGTCGCCCCATTCGGCGATGTTGAGATAGATTTCCATCATCCGCCGTTTGCCCCAGAGGGCGTCCAGCGCCAGCGCGAGCGGGATCTCGAACGCCTTGCGGATGTAGGACCGGCCCGGCCACAGGAAGACGTTCTTCACCGTCTGCATGGCGATGGTCGAGGCGCCTCGGCTCGGCGAATCCTCGTCCTCCACGACCTCGCGGATGGCCCCGAAATCGACGCCGTAATCGAGGCAGAAACGCTGGTCCTCCGAGGCGATCACCGCTTGGGGCAGCGCCGGCGCGATCGCCGAGAGCGGCACCGCATCCCGGCTCACGGGCTGAAGCGACAACCAGCGTCCGAGCATCAGAGTCGACGGCGGCGTCACCGCGCTATAGACGAGCGCCAGCGTGAGCGTGGAGATGAATCCGACGGCGGGGAGCAGCAGGAGCGCTCCCACGATCCGGCGCACACGGCGGGACCGCCTCGGGCGAGCGCGTGGCAAGGCGTGCTCCGCCGCGATCCGCCTGGGTCCGGTTCGGTTGATCTTGATTTCATCTCCGCGCAAAGCGACGCCCGATTGATTTCGCCAGGCCAAGACCGGACGCAGCGCCCGATGACCTCGATACCCTCAACGCAGGCTCAGACCGGTTCGGTCAAGACGGCCACTCCCGCCGCCGGGTTTTCCCACAGGCTGACGCAGGTCGCCGAGACGGTCGAGACCTTCCTGGTCGAGCGCCTCGGACCAGAGGTCGGCCCCGGCGAGATCGCCCGGCCGCCGCGCCTGATGGAGGCGATGCGGCACGCGGTGCTGGGCGGCGGCAAGCGCCTGCGCCCGTTCCTGGCCATCGAGACCGCCCGGATGCTCGGTGGCTCGGAGGCCGCAGCGCTCGCGGCCGGCGCCGGTGTCGAACTGGTGCATTGCTACAGCCTCGTGCACGACGACCTCCCGGCCATGGACGACGACGACATGCGCCGCGGCAAGCCGACGGTGCACAAGGCCTACGACGAGGCGACCGCCATCCTGGTGGGCGACGCGCTGCAGACGCTCGCCTTCGAGATCGTCGCCGACCCGACCTGGCAGCCGGACGCGCGAATCCGCGCCGACCTCGTGCTCGGGCTCGCCCGCGCCTCAGGCCTCGGCGGAATGGTCGGCGGCCAGCTCCTCGACCTCACCGCCGAAGGGCGGTTCGGCGCCGCCACCATGGACGTGGACGACACCCTGCGGATGCAGGCGATGAAGACCGGCGCAATCCTGGCCTTCTCGGTGGAAGCCGGCGCGATCGTCGGCGGGGCCGACGAGGGTCAGCGGGCGGCGCTGCTGCGCTATGGTCTGGCACTGGGCCAGGCGTTCCAGATTGCCGACGACATCCTCGACCGGGAAGCCTCGCCCGAGGCGATGGGCAAGGCCACCGGCAAGGACAAGGACGCCGGCAAAGCGACCCTGGTGGATCGCCTGGGCCTGGACGGCGCCCGGGCCGAGTGCGACCGTCTGGTCGGCGTCTGCGAGGATGCTGTGGCGCTCTGGGGCGAGGGCGCCCGGACCTTGCGGGACGCCGCCCGCTTCACGGTGGCGCGCAAGACCTGAACCGCTTCCCGCAAACCGGTGCTGCGCATGCGCTCGGCGCAGGGCCGGCCGGCTCGCGACAATTGAACGGATCGGTTTGACCGCCCGGCAAGGACGCGGACGCGACCGTCGGGCATGCCCGCCTACCCGTCGCTCTCCCGCATCCTGGCCGCCGGCTCGGGTCTCGGCGGCCTTGGCTATCTGATGACCCGCACGGACCCCTCCGTGGAGGGTGTCCTGACTGGCTTGTCGTGCCTCGTCCTGTGTGTCGGCTTCTCCGCGCTGCCGGCTCCGAAGAGGCCGGCGCGGCGTACACCCGCGCCGCCGTTGCGTCCGCCGGTGCCCGAGCCGCGAACCATCGACCCGCTGTCGGGACCGCAGCCCCACCGGCTGCTCATGGCCCAGGTCGTGCAGCCCCCCGCCCCGCCAACCCAGCCGGAGCGCAGCGACGACCTGCAGCCTGGGCGGACGTCTTGAGCCCTTGCCGCCGGGGAGCAGCAGCCTTGTCGCGTCAGGCCCGGTTCTTCTTGTTGTAGACGTCGAGGCAGACAGCCGCGAGCAGCACGATACCCTTGATGACTTGCTGGTAGTCGATGCCGATCCCGAGGATCGACATGCCGTTGTTCATCACGCCGATGATGAACGCCCCGATGACGACCCCCGAAACCTTGCCGATGCCGCCCGCGGCCGAGGCGCCGCCGATGAAGCAGGCCGCGATCACGTCGAGCTCGAACCCGACGCCGGCCTTCGGGGTCGCGGTGTTGAGGCGCGCGGCGAAGATCATGCCGGCGAGCCCGGCGAGGGCGACCATGTTGGCGAAGGTCAGGAAGGTGAGCCGCTCGGTCTTGATGCCCGACAGGCGTGCGGCCTTGATGTTGCCGCCCAGCGCGTAGATGCGCCGCCCGATCGTCGTGCGGGTGGTGACGAAGCGGTAGATCATCACCAGCACGAACATGACCAGCAACACGTTCGGCAGGCCGCGATACGAACTCATCTGGTACGCGAAGGCCAGGATCACCGCGGTGATAATGCCGTTGCGGGCGATGAACGAGGCCAGGCTGTCCGGCGAGCTTCCGTGGCGGACCTGAACGGCGCGGCGCTGCCAGTTCATGCCGAGCAGGAGGAGCGCGAGCACGAGCCCCATCAGCATCGCGGTCCAGGGCCCGGCGAAGTTGACCAGGAAGCCTTTGGAAAGGAGCTGGAACACCTCCGGGAACGGCCCGATCGAGGCGCCCTGCAACAGCGCGAGCGTCAGGCCCCGGAACACCAGCATGCCGGCGAGGGTGACGATGAAGCTCGGGATCCCGAGATACGCCACGAACGCGCCCTGCAGGCCGCCGATGGCGGCGCCGACCGCGAGGCACACGATGGTCGCGGTGAACGGGTCGATGCCGTAATGCACCATGAGCAGGGCCGCCAGGGCGCCGACGAAGCCGACGATCGAGCCGATCGACAGGTCGATATGGCCGGCCACGATGACCAGCAGCATGCCCAGCGCCATCACGACGACGTAGCTGTTCTGCAGGATCAGGTTGGTCAGGTTGAGCGGCTGGAACAGCACGCCGTTCGTCGTGTACTCGAAGAACAGCGTGATCAGCAGCAGGGCGATCACCAGCCCGTAATCCCGGAACTGCGAGGTTCCTAGGAAGCCGCGCTTGGCGCGCGCATCGGCAGCGGGCTTGGCGTCCGGGACGGACTCGGGACCGGGGGGCATCGTCTTGGCCGCAGAGGTCTCGGTCATCCGTTCAGTTCCTTCGAGCGCATGATCGCGCGCATGATCGCCTCCTGGCTCGCCTCCGAGCGCTGGAACTCACCCACGAAACGCCCCTCGTTCATCACGTAGATGCGGTCGCACATGCCAAGTAGCTCAGGCATCTCGGACGAGATCATCAGCACGCCCTTGCCGCCCTCGGCCAGCTCGTTGATGATCGCGTAGATTTCGTACTTGGCGCCGACGTCGATGCCCCGAGTCGGCTCGTCCAGCATCAGCACCTTGGGGTGCGTGAACAGCCACTTGCTCAGCACGACCTTCTGCTGGTTGCCGCCGGACAGGTTTACGGTCTGCTGCGCGACTCCGAAGGAGCGGATGCGCATCTTCGCGCGATAGTCGGTGGCGACGCCGCACTCCTTGTCCTCGTCGATCACCGCGGCCCTGGACACGCCCGGCAGGTTCGCCAGCGTGGTGTTCTTGGTGATGGTCTCGTCGAGCACGAGGCCGAGCTGCTTGCGGTCCTCGGTGACGTAGGCGATGCCCGCCGTGATCGCCTTGCCGATGGACGAGACGTCGGCGTCCCGGCCTTCGATCCGGACTTGGCCCGAGATGCCCTGGCCGTAGGCGCGGCCGAACAGGCTCATGGCGAGTTCGGTGCGGCCCGAGCCCATCAGGCCGGCGATCCCGACGATCTCGCCCTTGCGGACGGTGAGGCTGACGTTGCGCACCACCGCCCGGTCGGCGTGGACGGCGTGGTGCACCGTCCAGTTGCGCACCTCCAGCATCACGTCGCCGAGCCGCGGCTCGCGGGCCGGATACCGGTTCGCCATCTCGCGGCCGACCATGCCCCGGATGATTCGGTCCTCATCGACGGTGCCGTCACGGCAATCCAGCGTCTCGACCGTGGTGCCGTCGCGCAGAACCGTGATCCGGTCGGCGACCTTGGAGATCTCGTTGAGCTTGTGGGAGATCAGGATCGACGCGATACCCTGTTCTCGAAAGCTGACGAGCAGGCACAGGAGCGCGTCACTGTCCTTTTCGCTCAGGCTCGCGGTCGGCTCATCGAGGATGAGCAGCTTCACCTTCTTCGAGAGCGCCTTGGCGATCTCCACGAGCTGCTGCTTGCCGACGCCGAGATGGGTGACCAGCGTTTCGGGGTTCTCCTCGAGCCCCACGGTCCTCAGAAGGTCGACCGCCCGGCTGAACATCCGGTCCCGGTCGATGATGCCGAACCGGGCCGGCTCGTTGCCGAGGAAGATGTTCTCGGCGATCGACAGGAACGGAACCAGCGCGAGTTCCTGGTGGATGATGACGATCCCGACGCGCTCGCTGTCCGAGATGTCCCGAAACGCGCTGAGGCGGCCCTCGTAATGGATCTCGCCCTCGTAGGTTCCGTGCGGGTAGACCCCGCTCAGGACCTTCATCAGCGTCGACTTTCCGGCGCCGTTCTCCCCGACCAGGGCATGGATCTCGGCCGGCCGGATCGTCAGGTTGACGTCGGAGAGCGCCTTGACGCCGGGAAATGTCTTCGTAATCCCTCGCATTTCGAGGACGGGCTGCATGCGACCAATTCCGGCTCGTCGTTCAGATGTCGGCAGCCGATACCGGGGATGCCGGCATCGGCCAGGATCGATCGGGACCGGACCCCGGCCCCGCCGCGCTTATTTCAGCTGGTCGAGCGTGTAGTAGCCGGTTTCCACGAGGACCGGCTTCCAGTTGTCCTTGGTGACGACGACCGGCTTCAGCAGGAAGGACGGGACGATCTTCTTGCCGTTGTTGTAAGTTTTGGTGTCGTTCACCTCGGGCTGCTTGCCGTTCTCGATGGCGTCGATCATCGCCACAGTCACCTTGGCCAGCTCGCGCGTATCCTTGAACACGGTCGAGTATTGTTCGCCGGCGATGATGGATTTGACCGATTGCAGCTCGGCATCCTGGCCGCTGACCACCGGCATCTTCAGGCTGCCGGAGCCGTAGCCGACGCCCTTGAGCGACGAGATGATGCCGATCGAAATGCCATCGTAGGGCGACAGGACCGCGTCGAGCTTGGCACTGCCGTAATAGGCCGAGAGCAGGTTATCCATGCGTGCCTGGGCGGTGGCCGGATCCCAGCGCAGGGTCGAGACCTTGTCCATTCCGGCCTGGCCAGAGCGCACGACCAGTTTCTTCGCGTCGATATACGGCTTCAGCACCGACAGCGCGCCGTCGTAGAAGAAGTAGGCGTTGTTGTCGTCCGGCGAGCCGCCGAACAGCTCGATGTTGAACGGGCCCTTGCCGTCCTTCAGCCCGAGCGCGTCGACAATTGAGTTGGCCTGCTGCACGCCAACCTGGAAGTTGTCGAACGTGGCGTAGAAATCGACGTTCGGGGTTCCCTTGATCAAGCGGTCGTACGCGATGACCTTGACGCCGGCATCCTTGGCTTTCGACAGCACGTCACTGAGCGTCGTGCCGTCGATCGACGCGATCACGAGGACTTTTGCCCCTTTGGTGAGCATGTTCTCGATCTGGGCGAGCTGATTCGGGATGTCGTCGTCGGCGTATTGCAGGTCCGGCTTGTAGCCCTTGGCGGACAGCTGCTTCACGATGTTGTTGCCGTCGTCGATCCAGCGCTGAGACGACTTGGTCGGCATGGCGACACCGATCAGGTCGCCGCCGGCGGCGAGCGCCTCCGGCACGGCGATGCCGGCCAGCATCGTGGCAGCGAGCGCGAGCCTCAAGAATGACTGCTTGGTGATCATCAAGTCCCCCCGGTCGTATTGTCGTCCCGCGCGCCGGATCGGCGCACGCCGCGTTGAGCGAATGCTTTTTTTGATTGACGGACGTCGTCGGCAGATCGGCGCCCTATAGCCAACTCTGCGCGAGAACTTCCTCGGCGAGCCGATCCCGACGTGTCGGGACGGTCGCCAGTCGTCGGCACCGGAACCGCCGGCCCGATCGTCCGACGAACGCCCGGTGACGGAACTGGCGAAGGCGGCGCACGGCTTACGAGGGCCCTCGCCCCGCGCGCGACCGAGTTCGTACCTCGGCCGTTTTTGTTGAGCGATTTGTATGAGTTATAAATCGGTGCGTCAATCGGCGCCGCGCAGAGCACACGGAAAAAGCGTGGATGCTGTTGTAGGCGGTTGCGCCGTGTGGGCCGGGCCGCGCCGGCAGGCGACGGCCCGGGATCTCAGCCGCGGCCGACGAACGGCATCTTGGTCGCCATCACGGTCATGAACTGGACGTTCGCCTCCAGGGGAAGGTTCGCCATCATCAGCACCGCGTCGCCGACATGGTCCGGGTCCATCACCGCCTCAGGCCGCGTCGAGCCATCGGGCTGCGCGACGCCGGCCTTCATCTTGCCGCCCATCGGGGTGTCGGCGTTGCCGATATCGATCTGGCCGCAGGCGATGTCGTAGGCGCGCCCATCCAGCGAAGTCGCCTTGGTCAGGCCGGTCACGGCGTGCTTCGTCGCCGTGTAGGCGATCGAATTCGGCCGCGGGGCATGGGCCGAGATCGAACCATTGTTGATGATCCGGCCGCCGCGGGGATCCTGGTCGCGCATGATCCGGAAGGCGTGCTGGGTGCACAGGAACAGCGCAGTCAGGTTGGTGTCGATCACCTGGCGCCAGGTCTCGAGCGGCAGATCCTCCAGCGGGACAGCCGGGGCACCGATCCCGGCATTGTTGAACAGCAGGTCGAGACGGCCGAACCGGCCTTTGGTCTGCGCGAACAGGTTGGCGATCGACTCCGGGTCGGTCACATCGGTGGGCACCACGAGGGCGCGGCCGGGCTCGATCCGCGCCGCGACCTCGTCGAGCGGCGCCTGCCGCCGCCCGGACAGCACGACGGTCCATCCGGCCCCGGCGAGCGCCAGGGCCGAAGCCTTGCCGACCCCCGTCCCCGCTCCGGTCACGATCGCGATCCGACCAGCTACCGACATCGCCGCCTCCCTGTTCCATGACGTTGCCCCGGCTGTACCGGACCGCCGTGGCGGCGCGAAGGGCGATCCGTTTCAGATGCATGGGGACCGTAGCGACCGGCAACACGCTATGGTGGAGATGACGGTACGCGGGATCGGGAGCGGCGGGATGCGGGCCTTTCGGGAAACAGGTGTGATCGCGGCCGCAGCGGAGCGCAGATGAGCGCACCCGAGATCCCGTTCCTGGCCGGGCTCGACGCGGCGGCGGTCTCGGCCGTCCGTGCCCGCATGGTCTCGATGGCGGTGCCGGCCGGCCGGACCCTGTTCGAGCAGGGCGATGTCGGCGACGCGCTCTACACGCTGGTTTCCGGCGCGGTCGGCGTCTCGACACGCGATCGCCACGGGATCTTCACCCGGATCGCCAGGCTGCGCCCACCCGAGACCTTCGGCGAGATGGCGCTCCTGTCCGAGGCGCCGCGCGCCGCGACCGTGATGGCATTGCGGGATTCGCAGTTCCTGTGCCTGACCCGCGCCGCCTTCGAGACCGTGATCACGGAGCATCGCACACGCTCCTCTACTTCGCCCGCATGCTCGCCGAGCGCCTGCGCACGCTCTACGACGGCCATTCGGTGCATCAAGCGCCGCGCACCTTCGTGGTTCTGGCGGTGACGGATGGCCCGGACCCGGAGCCGCTCGCCCACGACTTCGCCGCCGCCCTCGACGCGATCCTGCCGGGGAAAACGGCTTGCCTGAGCCGGTGGCCCGATGGGGCCGACGAGGACTGGGTTCACGCCTTCGAGGCCCGGCATGCGCGGACGGTGTTCGTTGCGCGGGACATCGGCGACGCGTGGTCGCGGCTGAGCCAGCGCCTCGGCGACCATGTTCTGTTGCTTGCCGAGCCCGGCGCGCCGCCGCGCCCCGGCGTGACCGCCTATCTGGAGCGGGTGCGGTCCGACTGGATCCGCATGGACCTGGTGGTGCGCCAGGACCCCGCGGCATCGCGCCCGAAGGCCCTGCACCCGCAGGTCGCCGGCCTGCCCGTTGCGATGCGGGTCCAGGTCCGCCCCGGCCGGCACCTCGACGTCCGTCGGCTTGCACGGCTGGCCAGCGGGGTCGGGCGGGGACTGGTGCTC